>NZ_LJHZ01000133.1:0-10602 GCF_001296055.1 Novosphingobium sp. AAP93 | reverse complement strand
GGGGGGGGGGGGGCCTCGGCCTCTCTGGCAAACGTGGCGCACCCCCACCCGGCCTCCCCCGACCGGGGGAGGGGAAGCAGATCACAAGGCCCGCAGCGCCTCGGCCGGCCGCGTCCGCAGCACCGAAAGCGAGCCCAGCACCGCCAGCACCATCACCAGCGCCACGCCGCCGCTCAGCACCGCGAACACGCGGCCCCAGTCCGGCGCCCAGTCAAACTCGAACAGTTCCACGATCACCAGCCACGCCGTCCCGCCGCCCAGCGCCAGCGCCACTAGCGCCAGCACGGCGCACAGCAGTGCATATTCCGCCGCCAGCAGCGCCAGCAATTGCCCCCGGCTCGCGCCCAGCACGCGCAGGATCACGCTGTCATACTGCCGCGCTGCCCGCGCCGCCGCGATGGCGCCCGCCAACACGGCCAGCCCCGCCAGCACAGCCACCCCCGCCGCCGCGAAGATCGCCGTGCCGACTTGACCCAGCAGCGTACGCGCCTGCCCCAGCACCGGCCCCACTTCGATCACCGAGCTTTCCGGCAGCGCCTTGACCAGCCCCGAAAGGATCGCGCGGCGTACCGCATCGCGCTTTTCGGGCGCGGCCAGCGTAATCGTCGCGGCGTAGGTATGCGGCGCGTCCTCGAGCGCATTGGGGCTGAACACCAGTGCGTAGTTGAACCCGAACGAGGACCAGTCGATCCGCCGCAGCGACGCCACCCGCGCCTCGCGCTCGGTTCCCAGCAGGCTGATCCGCAGCTTGTCACCCACCTTGAGGCCAATCGCCCCCGCCTGATCCGCATCGACCGAGACCAGCGGCTCGCCCTTGTAATCCTTCGGCCACCAGCGCCCCGCGGTCAGCGTGTTGCCCGGCGGCACCTCGTCCGCATAAGTGAGCCCCCGGTCGCCGCGCAGCAGCCAGGTCTCGTCGGGCACCGCCTTCAAGGTGGCGACATCGGTCATCGCACCCTCCGGCCCATAGGCGAGCACCGTCCCGCGCATGGCCGGCACCATCCGCACCGCCGCGCCGGGCGCCTCGCGCCGGACCAGCGCCTTGAACGTCTCCGCGCCCGCGCCCCTCGGCACATCGAGCACGAAGTAATCTGGCGCCCGCTCCGGCACGCGCTTGGCAATGTTCGCGTCGATCGAGGTCTGCACCGCCGCCAGCAGCACGAAGGCCGCCAGCGCAAAGCCGAGCGCCACCACCAGCGCCGATGTCTGCGCGCCCGGCCGGTGCAGGTTCCCCAGCGCCATCCGCGCCAACGGTCGCGACGGGCGAGGCAGCCGCGCGGCGCCCCATGAAAGCGCCCGCCCGATCAGCGCCAGCAGCGCAAACACCGCCGCCGCACCGCCGAGGAACCCCGCTGCAAGCCAAGGCTGCGGTGAGGTCAGCACGGCGAGGGCGGCAATGCCCGTGAGCCCGAGCCCGACCGGCAATACCCACAGCGGCACTTGCCATAAGTTCTTCGGCCATCCTCCGCCAACCGGCGCCACCCGCGCGCGCAGCAGGGCCATCGCCGGCACCCGCCGCGCTTCCAGCAAGGGCGGCGCGGCAAAGGTCAGCGCGATCAGCAGGCCATAGGCGCCCGCCACCGCCAGTGTACCCACATCCACGGTAAAGCCCGGCGGAATCGGCAGCAGCCCCTCCAACGCGCGCGCCAGCAGTGGCGTGATGCCAACCCCCAGCGCCAGCCCCAAGGCAATAGCCGCCAAGGCCGCCGCCGCAATCTGCAGCAGGAAGATCCGCACCACGTCGCCCGAACTGGCGCCAAGGATCTTCAACGTCGCAATGCTCGCCCGCCGCATTTCGAGATACGAGGAAACGCCCCCCGCGATCCCGATGCCCGCAATCCCCAGCGCCGCCAGCGCCACCAGCACCAGAAACCGCCCCATCCGCTCGACGAACCGGTCCAGCCCCGGCGAGGCCTTGTCGCGCGTCTTCACCTGAAAGCCCGAATTGACGAACCGCGCCTTGAACGCATCCGCCAGCGCCGCCGCATCGGCCTCCTTGGGCAGGCGCAGGCGGTACTTCCATCGCGCCATCGAGCCGACCTGCACCAGCCCCGAAGCCTTCAGCGCCGCTTCGCTCACGATCACCGTCGGCCCCAGCGCAAAGCCTTCAGAAAGCCGGTCCGGCTCGCCCGCGATCACCCCGCCGATCACCAGGTCAGCGTCGCCGACGCGCAAGTGATCCCCGGCTTTCACCCCCAGCCGGTCGGCCACGCCGGGGTCGATCCACGCGGTCATCCCCTTGGGCGCACCCGCTACGCGCCCGCCGTTCACCTTGAATTGCCCGTAGAGCGGCCACCGTGCATCGACGGCCTTGAGCTCCACCGGCGCGGCATCGTCACCCCGCCGCGCCATCGCCTGCAGCCGTGTTCCCTGCGAGACCGTGCCCAGCGCCTGCATCGCCGCCAGCTCGTCCGCCGCCGCCTCACGCCCCGCCAGCGTCAGCTCAAGATCGCCGCCCAGCATCGCTTGCCCGCGCGCCGCCAGTTCGCGCCCGATCCCGCCTGTCAGCGTGCCGATTGCAGAAAGCGCTGCCGTCCCCAGCACAAGGCACACGATCAGCAGCCTGAGGCCGCGAAACCGCCAGTCAAGCCCCCGCCGCGCGAGAGTCCAGGCCATAGCCCACCGGTTCACAGGAACCACCCTTCGCCACAAACCCCGTCCACCCTGAGCTTGTCGAAGGGCTGTTCTTGTTCTTGGCCGACACGCCGCGCAGCCAGAAAGAGCGGTCCTTCGACAAGCTCAGGACGGACGGGCAAGAGGGCAAGGGGCCTGACGAAGCTCACGCCGCGCTGTCCGAAACGATCCGCCCGTCCTCCAGCCGCACGATCCGCCCGCAGCGCCTGGCCAGGGCCTCGTCATGCGTCACCATGATCAGGGTCGCGCCCGCGTCCGAAACTTGCGTCAGCAGCAAGTCCGCCACCGCCTCGCCATTGGCATGGTCGAGATTGCCCGTCGGCTCGTCGGCAAACACCAGCGCCGGACGCGGCGCCAGCGCGCGGGCAATCGCCACGCGCTGCTGCTCGCCGCCCGAAAGCTGCGCCGGATAGTGCCCCAGCCGGTGCCCGAGGCCGACCGCTTCCAGCGCCGCCTTTGCCTGCGGCGCCGCATGGCGCTCCCCCGCCAGCTCCAGCGGCGTCGCCACGTTTTCCAGCGCGGTCATCGTCGGCAGCAGGTGGAACGCCTGCAGCACCACCCCGATCCGCCCCCGCCGCGCCGCCGCCAGCGCATCTTCCGAAAGGCCCATGAAGTCCTGTCCCGCAACCGTCAGCGTACCCCCGCCGGCGCGCTCCAGCCCCGCCAGCACCGCCAGCAGCGAGCTCTTGCCCGAACCCGAAGGCCCCAGCAGCGCGAGCCGCTCGCCCGCTTCCACCCTCAGGCTCACTCCGCGCAGCACGTCCACCCGCGCCTCGCCCTGACCAAGGCTGAGCGTGATATGGCGGGCATCGATAAGGGGCGAAGCGGGGGAGGGGCTTGTCACCTGTCGACATTGGCATAGATCAGTTGCATGGTGCAACCTGATCTAAGGCGCACCCCCATTTCCGTTCGTCCCGAGCGAAGTCGAGGGACAAACGGCCGAGCGCAGCCGAGGCCCCACGCAAGTTCTCGGCTTCGCTCGAACAGGTCCCTCGACTTCGCTCGGGACGAACGGGTAGGTGGAACTGTTTCTTATGCCGGGGACTCAAATGCGCCGCCTTCTGCCCCTCATCGTTCTTGCTCTCGCCGCCTGCTCGCAGAGCGCGCCAGCCCCCGAAGCCCCGAAAGCGCAGGCCAGCACCGCCCCCGCCATCCCGGCAGACGCCCCCGTCATCCTCGCCTTCGGTGACAGCCTCTACGCCGGCTACCGCCTCGCTCCCGGCGAAGGCTATCCGCCTCGCCTCGAAGCCGCGCTCAATGCGAGTGGCGTGAAGGCCCGCGTCGTCAATGCCGGCGTCTCGGGCGATACCACCGCCGCCGCGCGCGAGCGCCTCGCCTTCACGCTCGACAACCAGAGGCGCAAGCCCGCACTCGTCATGGTCGGCCTCGGCGGCAACGACATGCTGCGCGGCCTCCCCCCCGCCGAAACCCGCGCCAATCTCGATGCCATCCTCACCGAACTCGACAAGCGCCAGATCCCCGCGCTGCTCACCGGCATGCTCGCCGCGCCCAACATGGGGAAGGACTATGTCGCTGCCTTCAACCCGATCTACCCCGCGCTCGCCGCCAAGCACAAAGCGCCGCTGGTGCCGTTCTTCCTGCAAGCGGTGATCGGCAACGACAAACTGATGCTGGACGACCACGTCCACCCCAATCCGGCGGGTGTGGACAAGATCGTCGCGGCCACCAAGGACGAAGTGGCCAAGGCGCTCAAGGCGACGACGGAGCGATAGGGCCCACTCTGACCATCTCCACATAAACTTCGTCATTGCGAGCGTAGCGAAGCAATCCAGAGCGCCGCGCACTACCGCCCTGGATTGCTTCGCTACGCTCGCAATGACGACCCGTAGGATCTACCCCCGCGCCACCGCCCCATCCGCCACGCGCCACACCGCCGCATCCGCCCCCAGCGGTTCGAACGGCGCCAGTTCCGTCCCCGTCATCCACACTTGCGCCCCGGCCTCGCCCAGCCGCTCGTAAAGCGCGGCCCTGCGCAGCGGATCAAGATGCGCGGCAATCTCGTCGAGCAGCAGCACTTGCGGCCGCGCTCCCTTGGTCAGCGCGGCATGGGCGAGCACGATCGAAATCAGCATCGCCTTCTGCTCACCGGTCGAACAATCCGCTGCCGGTGCGTCCTTGCTTTCCATCCTGACGCCCAGATCATCGCGGTGCGGCCCGACGAGCGTACGCCCCGCCGCCCGGTCCCGCCGCCGGCCTTCCCGTAGCGCCCCTCGCAGCGCATCGACTTCCACCGGCCCGCCCGCCACATAGGCCAGGCCCGGCCGCGCAAACGGCGCCTCGGGCAGGTCCGCCAGTGTCTCCGTCAGCCCCGCGATCAGCGCCATCCGCGCCCGCGCCAGCTCCGCCCCCGCTTCGGCCAGACCCGCCTCGATCCCGTCGAGCCACAGCGGATCGGGCTCGCCCGGCGCCTCCAGCAAACGGCCCCGCTCCCGCAGCGCCATTTCATAGCGGCTCGCGGCCCGCGCATGCCCCGGCTCCACCGCGAGCACCAGCCGATCGAGAAACCGCCGCCGCGCCGAGGCGCCTTCGGCAAAGAGCCGGTCCATCGCCGGGGTGAGCCACGTGATCGAAAGCCATTCGCCCAGCCGCGCCGCCGGACCATCCGCGCCGTTGATGCGCACAGTCCGCCGCCCCGGTGCCGCCGGAGACGTGGAGGTCGCCAGCAAGACCGCGCCGTCCTCCAGTTCCGCCGCCACCGCAAAGCTGCCGTCCCCGCCGCGCCCCGCCACTTCCGCCGGCTGCGCCCGCCGCAGGCCCCGCCCGGGCGAAAGCAGGCTGATCGCCTCCAGCACATTGGTCTTGCCCGCGCCGTTCTCCCCGATCAGCACATTGAACCGCGCCGTCCCCTCCAGCCGCGTCGCGGCATGGTTGCGAAAATCGCGCAAGGTGAGGCGGGTGAGCGTCATCGGTTCGCGGCGTTAGAGCTTTTGCGCGCGCGGTGCAAAGCTGCCCGATTGACAAGACCCCGTGCCAAACGGAAACTCACCCCATGCGCTTCCTCCTCCCGATTGCTGCCGCGCTCCTGCTCAGCGCCAACGGCCCGGCACCGAGGCTCCCGATGAACCCCGTCGTCCACTTCGAAATCCCCGTCACCGATATCGACCGCGCCGTCCGCTTCTACGAGGCCGTGTTCGAGACGAAGCTCGCCCGTCAGGACGTCGATGGCTATGCCATGGCCTTCTTCCCCCGCGCCGATGGCAAGCCCGGCGCCAGCGGCGCGCTCGCCAAGGGCGATGTCTATGTGCCCACCAAGTCGGGCGCGATCCTCTATTTCGATGTGCCGAGCATCGACCCGGTCCTCGCCCGCGCCACGGCCAATGGCGGCAAGGTGCTCTATCCCAAAAAGGACATCGGCGAGGCTGGCTTCGTCGCCGAGATCGAAGACAGCGAAGGCAACCGCATCGCGCTGAGCGCGCCTGCGGACTGAATCCCGCGCCGAGACATCCCCGCTAAACCAACACTTCGTCATTGCGAGCGAAGCGAAGCAATCCAGAGGGTCGTGCTCATCCGCTCTGGATTGCTTCGCTTCGCTCGCAATGACGAGAATCTACGCCACTTCCCCCCGCTCCAGCAGCCCGTGCTTCCTCAGGCAATGCCGCAGCTGGTCATAGGTCAGCCCCAGCGCCTTCGCCGTCTGCCGCTGGTTATACCGGTTGCGCCCGAGATGGTGCTCCAGAATGGCCCGCTCGTGTGCATCGACCGCGCTGCGCAGGTCCGCCACCGCGTCGAAATCGCTGGCGACCGCCGCCGGGGCAGGGCGGTCCACCGCTGCCGAACGCGCCGGCACCGGCGCCCCCATCAGGGCAGCAGGCCGCCACGGGCTTTCGAACGGATCGAACTGGATATGCCCGATCGCGCGGCCCGGATCATCCCAGCGATAGACCGCGCGTTCCACCACGTTGCGCAGCTCGCGCACGTTGCCGGGCCAGGCATACTTGTCCATCTGCTCGCTGACGTGCGCGGCGAACCCCGGCCACGCAGGCCAGCCCAGTTCCGCCGCCATGCGCCGCCCGTAGTAGTCCGCCAGCACCGCCACATCGCCCTCGCGCACGCGCAGCGGGGGGAGGGTGATCACCTCGAAGCTCAGCCGGTCGAGCAGGTCGGGGCGAAAGCGGCCTTCCTCTGCCATTCGCGGCAGGTTCTCGTTGGTCGCCGCGACGATGCGCACGTCCACCGTGATCGGCTTGTTCGCCCCGATCCGCGCCACTTCGCCATATTCCACCGCGCGCAGCAGCCGTTCCTGCGCGCCCATCGAAAGCGTGCCCAGTTCGTCGAGGAACAAGGTGCCGCCGTTGGCTTCCTCAAACCGCCCCGCCCGTGCCCGCGTCGCCCCGGTAAAGGCGCCCGCCTCGTGGCCGAACAGCTCCGCCTCGATCAGCGTTTCGGGGAGCGCCGCGCAATTCATCGTCACCAGCGGTTCCTGCCACCGCGTCGAGAGGCGGTGGAGGCGTTCGGCGATCAGTTCCTTGCCCGTCCCGCGCTCGCCGATCACCAGCACCGGGCGGCGCATCGGCGCGGCTCGGCTGGCGCGCTCCACGGCATCCAGAAACGCGCTCGACTGGCCGATGAACTGGACTTCGCGATCCATGGGGAACCCCACCCTTGTGAACGCGCCTAGGAGTAGCAGAATTTCCCAAACCTAGGCAAGAATTCCCATATAAGCATTTCCGCCGATCCGCCGAAACCGCGCATTTTGCGCGCTTCACGCGAATTGGCACGCCTCCTGCATAGCATGGTGCATACCCGGCAACGGGATCTGACAGGAGACTACCGATGTACACTGCCCGCTTCTTCTCGACCCAGCTCGGCCGCGCGGCGCTGATCAGCATCGCTGCAATGTTGGCGCTCAACGTCGCCGTCGCTACCCGCCCGGTTTCGGCCGCTGCCACCCCCTCGGTCGTCGCTTCGAGCGCCGCGATCACGGGTGAGCTCGCCTGATGGGCGCCGATACGCCCGTTCGGCCTTCTGCCGGCGGGCGCCCGCAATCCCGTTTCGAAATCGAGCTTGGTGCGCTACGCCAGCACGACAACGAGACCTCACGGCCATTCACGCCTTTTGCCACCGGAGCCAACCTGATGGGCATCTTCTCCCGCACCCGCGACATCATCGCCGCCAACTTCAACGACCTGCTCGACAAGGCGGATGACCCGGCCAAGATGATCCGCATGATCATCATGGAGATGGAGGAAACCCTCGTCGAAGTGCGCGCCTCGGCCGCCCGCACCATCGCCGATCAGAAGGAGATGGCCCGCCACGTCGCCAAGCTCGAGAGGCTCCAGGCCGATTGGGCGGACAAGGCCCAGCTCGCTCTTTCGAAGGGCCGCGAGGACCTCGCCCGCGCCGCGCTGGTCGAAAAGAACAAGGCCGCGGACATGGGCGCCCAGCTGCGCAGCGAGATCGCCATTCTCGACGACTCGATGCGTGCCTACGAGGCCGACATCGAAAAGCTGCAGACGCGCCTGCGCGAAGCCCGCAGCCGCCAGACCGCGATCGCCGCGCGCCTCGAAAGCGCCGAGAACCGCGTCCGCCTGCGCACCTTGATGACCAACGAGCGCGTCGACGAGGCACTCGCCCGCTTCGACCAGCTCGAACGCCGCGTCGACTATGCCGAAGGCCGCGCCGATGCGCTCAGCCTTGCCGATGGCCAGCCCGCCAGCCTTGCGGACGAGATCGCCGCGCTCGCCGGGCAGGACAAGGTCGACGAGGAACTCGAAGCGATGAAGCGCGCGCTCGGTGAGAAGAAGGAGGGCTGACCGATGGAAGACATCGTCGTTCCGCTGATCGCGATGGTCTCGCTGTTCATCGCCTTCCCCTGGGTCGTGCTCCACTACATCACCAAGTGGAAGACCGCCGCCACGCTCACCTCGGGGGACGAAGCGCTGCTGGAGGAACTCTACCAGCTCGCCCGCCGGCTCGATGAGCGCATGGATACCGTCGAGCGCCTCGTCGCTGCCGACAATCCCGAATTCCGTCCCGCCCGCCTTCTGCCCGATCGCGACGAGGACAACCAGAAACTGCGCGAGCTCGACCGCATGCTCGCCGCACAGAGGGGGACTTCCAAATGAGCAACCAGCTGCCCCAGCGCACCAAGTTCTATCGCGACAAGGTCAATGGCAAGTTCATGGGCGTCTGCTCGGGGATTGCCGACTACACCGGGATCGATGTCCTCTGGGTCCGCCTCGGTTTCATCGTCCTCGCCTTCTCGATGGGCTGGCCCTTCCTGATCTACTTCGCGCTGGGCTTCCTCGCTGAAAAGAAGCCGGCCCGGCTCTACGCAGACCGCGAAGAGCAGAAGTTCTGGCAGGGCGTGCGTCAGTCGCCCTCCCGCACGGCCCGCGAAGTGCGCTCGTCGTTCCGCGACATTGATCGCCGCCTCGCCGAGGTCGAGCAGTTCTACGTATCGGGCAACCCGCGCCTCTCCGCCGAAATCGAAAAGCTCCGGTAAGCGCCGGATCACCTTGGGGGAACTCCAATGGACAACGGTACAATCGCGCTGATGATCCCGGTCCTCGCGCTCCTCATCCCGATCATCGCGATCTGGACCAAGCACCAGCGCAAGCTCGAGGAAATCCGCGCCTCCACGCTCACCGAAAGCGCCAATCAGATTGGGGCGCAGGCCGCCGCCAGGGCGCAGGCGCTGGAGGAACGGGTCCGTGTCCTCGAAGCCATCGTCACCGACAAGAGCTACGATGTCGCCAGCCAGATCGAGGCGCTTCGCGGCGAAGCGATCGAGCACAGGAGGAACTGATGGGCCCTGAAGAACTCTCGAAACTGGGCGAACTCATGCCGCTGGTCGGCACCGTCACCATCGCCGGCGTGGTCGGCTGGGTCCTCACCACCTGGATGCGCGTCCGCCATGGCTACCCGCTGGATGGTGCATGGGGGCAGGCGGTCTATCCCAAGACCGCATCCGAGGAACTGGAGCGGATCAAGCTGCTCAGCCAGGAAAACGCGCAGCTGCGCGCCGAACTCGGCTCGGTCAAGGACCGCCTCGCCAATGTCGAGCGCATCGTCACCGACAGCGGCTATCATCTGACGCACGAGATCGAGGCCCTTCGCGGCCAGGGGAGCACCAAGCAATGAACGCCGCCGAAGCCATTGCCTTTGCCGCGCTGATGATCGGGCTCATCTCGATCTTCGGAGTCGCCGCCGATGTCTACAAGCGCCGCCTTGCCTTCAAGGAGCGCAAGCTAGAACTCGCCGCCAAGGAAAGCGCCGATCAGGCCGCCCACTTCGCCGCGCAGGCGCAGAAGCTCGAAGCCCGCGTCCGCGTGCTCGAACGCATCGCCACCGACCGCGAAGGGCAGGGCGCCGCCGCGCTCGCCGCCGAGATCGAAGACCTGCGCACCGCTGCCGCCAACTGAACCCCTTACCTTCAAGGACACTTTCATGAGCTTCTGGAGCGCCATTGTCGCGATTGTTGCGATCATTGCCTTCGCCAATATGCGCAGCGCCCGCTACCGCGCCGGGCTTGGCAGTCCGATTGCCGAAGCGATGGCTGCCCGCAATGCGAACCCTGCCCTTGAACGCGAAGTCATCGAACTCAGGAAGCGCGTCGAAGTGCTCGAACGCATCCTCACCGATGGCCACGATGCCAGCCGCCTCGCGCAGGATATCGAAGCCCTGCGCGAACATTGATCCCGCCGAAAGGAGCCTGACATGCCTTTCACAACTGCAGCCGTGCTCGCTTTCGCCGCCCTTGTCGGCCTCGCGATCCTCGCCCGCACCGCGCTCACCGCATGGAACGGCTGGCTAGATCTCCAGCGCACCCAGCTCGCCCGCCCTGCGGATGGCACCCACCACGCGCTTGGGCTGATCGACCTCAGCGACATCAAGGAACGCCTGCGCAAACTCGAAGCCATTGCCGCCGGCGTCGATCTCTGACGACTACGGTCCTCCCCATTTTTGTCCTGAGCTTGTCGAAGGGCACAAATGGGGAGGTGGCCC
>NZ_LJHZ01000132.1:0-31962 GCF_001296055.1 Novosphingobium sp. AAP93 | reverse complement strand
TTGGGGGAGACCGCCCCACCTTGAACCCGCAGCCCGCACCGGTCGCGTTGGCGTTTTACGGCCAAAGGAGCGAGGGCGAGGCCGGCCTAGCCTGCTCCCGATCTGGGCGGGGCATATAACCTATATGGTTCGTTTTGTCAAGGGTGGTGTTTGGACCATCTTCTCGTCATTCTCGCGCTGGCGGGAATCCAGTGGTGCAGGCGTTGTGGTGGCCGCTCTGGATTCCCGCCTTCGCGGGAATGACGAAGGTGTTGGTATAGTGGAGATTTCGTCGCCTCGGAGACTATTCTGGGGCGACGGGGTGGTGATGAGACCCCAGTGCCACCGGCCCACCCCTAGCCCCTCCCGTAAGCGGGAGGGGAACCGAAGATGAGGCCCTCCAGCAGGCGGGGTATCTGGTCAGAAAAGAAACCCCTCGCGGCCGGGACCGCGAGGGGCTCACTTTTGCCGAATGGCACGATCAGCGGATCAGTAGCGGTAGCCCAGCTTGAGCCCGAAGAACTGCGGGCGGATCGGGAACGTGCGGGAAGAGCCCGCGCAGACCGCGATCGAGCAGAACGTGTTGCGCGTCAGCTCGCCGCGCCGGTCGAACGCATTCTGGATGAAGATATCCGCCGTCCAGTTGTCCTTGCGGAGACCGGCGCCGAAATCGAAGCTGACGAAGCCGGCCGTGTTGCCCAGCGCCGCATTGTTGGCCTCGTTCAGATCCTGCGTCGCACCGGTCTGGTAAAGCGCCGCGCCCTGCAGGTAGGCCTTCATCGATCCGAAGTCGGTATCGTAGCGGATCGTGGTCGTCCCCTTGAACTTGGGCTGGCGCGGCAACCGGGTGCCATTCTTCGCCGCCAGGGTCGGCGTCAGGATGTTGCTGCTGGCATCGGGATTGTCGAACAGGTCGCCGTTGACGTCGATGTAGCTGCCCGCTTCGCCTGCAGGGGCGCATGACGACAGCTGCGAGATCGTGCCCTTGATGCGATCGGCGAAGAAGTTGCAGAAGTTGCCCTTCAGCTTGCCATCGTTGAACGCACCGCTCGAGCTGATAGTCATCTTGCCGAGCTTGAGTTCGGCGTCGTACTCGATGCCCTTGACTTCGGCCTTGCCCGCATTGCCGGTGTAGCCGGCGCCCTGCGCGCCGGGGATGACGAGGCCGTACTGGATGTTGTTCCACTTCTCGAGATAGATCGCGGCGTTCAAGCGGAACACGTTGTTGAATGTGCCCTTGAAGCCGATCTCGAAGTTGGTCAGCGTCTCAGACTTGAACGGCGGCGCGGCGACCACGGCCTGCGGCAGGGTATCGGTGGCGCGCAGGCGTAGCGGGCGGCTGTAGCCACCCGGACGGAAGCCGGTCGAATAGTTGAAATAGAGCAGCTTCTGATCGGCGAACTGCCAATCGACCACGACTTTGTGCGTCTGGCCCTGTTCGCTGTAGCGGCCGATGCTTTCGGGATCGAGCGCGTTGGTGTTGCGGCACTGCAGGCGCGGACCGGTGAGCGGCAGCGGGCAGCCGACCGCGCCGGTTGGCAGGAAGATCGACGGTGCGATGGCCGCCGATGCGCCGACCCCCTGGAAGCCGACCACCTGGTAGTCGGTCCAGAAGTAGCGGATGCCGCCGGTGATCTTCACCTTGGGCAGGATGTTGTAGTGCGCTTCGGCGAAGACCGCCGTATCGTGGTACAGCGTATCGAATTCTTCGAGGTAATAGGCATCGCCGCGCACCGCCGGCGTGCCGAGGATCATCGTGCCGCCCTGAGCCTGCGGAATGCCGAAACCGGCGGGATTGCTGTCGCCGCCGCCCGATTCGGTATAGCCGACGATCTGATCGAGGCCGCGGATGGCGTAGTTGTTGTCGGTCTGGTTCTTCTGGCGCTGGTAGAACGCGCCGACGGTCACGTCGAACGGCCAGGTCTTGGGCGTGGTGAGACGCACTTCCTGGGTGAACTTCTTGTTCTTCTGGACCGTGTGGTAATACTGGTTCGGATTGAGCAGCGTGGTGCAGCGCAGGGATGCGCCCGATCCGGTGCAGCCGGCCTTGTCGAAGAACTGCAGGTAGTTCTCGTAGCCCGCGCCGAAGCTGTCATAGGTGACAGTGTAGTAGGTGTAGTCGTTGTTGATCTTGCGGTTGCGGTAGTAATAGCCGGTCGCCGAGACGAGATCGAAATCGCCGATGTGGCCATGCACGGTGAGCGCGGCCTGCACCCACTTGTCGTCATTGCGCGTCAGGTCATAATCGTGGACCTGAAGATCGCCGACGCGCGGGTCAAAGCCGAAATAGCCGTAGGAAATCTGGCGCTGTGCGGTGGCCGACGGGCTGACTTCCCAGCCGTCCGCAACGTCCCAGAGCATCGAAAGGCGGCCGCCGTATTCGTAGACCGGGTTGTAGTCCTTCTTGGCGATCGCCGCGTTGCTGAGGTTGAAGAACGTGGCCGGGTTGTCGTCGCCGAGATTGAGCACGGCAGGGCGCGGGTCCGGCTGAAGCGGGTTGTCGCTCGTGCCGCTGACGAACTGGCCCTTGTTGTCGGTATTGTCGATGTAGCCCCCTTCCTTGCGGTAGTAGCCCATCGCCCGGATCGCGAGGCGGTCGCTCACCGGAATGTTGATGTACGACTTGATCGTGCCGCCGTAGCCGCCCTTGCCAAACTTGTTGACTTCGCTGTCGGCCCCGAACTCGAACTTGCCGATCTTGGGCTTGGCGGTGATAAAGCGCAGCACGCCCGCGAGTGAACCGGCGCCGAACAGGGTGCCTTGCGGACCGGAAAGCGCCTCGAGCCGCTCCATGTCATAGACCTGGATATCGGGCACTTCCTGGCCGGTGATCGGGATTTCGTCGAGATAGTAGCCGACCGAGGCATAGGCGCCGCCGGCGGGCACGATGCCGCGGAAATAGACTTCGTTGCGGCCCGGCCCGATGCCGGCGAACGAGACCGACGGGAGCAAGGCGGCATAATCCTGCAAGCCCTTGACCTGGCGCTGGGCGAGGAAATCGGACGACAGGGCCTGGATCGCGATCGGAACCTTCTGGACGCTTTCGGCCTTGCGCGTGGCGGTGACGATGATCTCGTCGAAGCCGCCCGTGGAATTGGTGGTGGCCGTGTCATCTGCCGGAGTGGCCTGCGGCGCGGGGGCTTCCTGCGCGAACGCGGCGTAGGGCGCGGCGATGCCGGTGAGAATCGTGGAAAGGCACAGCGCCCTCAGCGCTTGCGACCGGCGACCGGATTTATCTGTCATGACCTGTAAGGCTCCCTGTTCTGGGTACTCGGTATTCGCAAAAGGCTCCTTCGTGTCCGTTCCTGCAAACCGGCCTTGGGCCGCACGAGTCGCTGCGTGGGCAGCGGCACCACCAGAGCGTTCCCCCTGCAATTTTGCAGTGACGGAAAACCCATGAGCCATGGCCGCTTAGCGACCTCTGGCCGACCGCGCGGGAAGCGCGGCGTGATCGTTTCAAATGTAACCCCTGTCCGGCGCCATTCCTTGACGCGTGTCCAAAGCGGAAGATGATAGATTACAGTTGAGAGTCAACAGCCATTTTCGCAATTGCAGCATGCTGCGCATTGGACCGTTGCACCTGTGACAAAAGCTGCACATGATGGGGCATGGCGAGGTCGCGGCACTAACTATGGATATAGGAAATCCTGGCGTTTCGAGAGGGTCGCGGTCCGCGCAGGCGGACTTGCGCGCGGCGCTGGATGTGGCGGCGGAACGTGTTGAAACCGAACCCGAATTTGCACTTGCAGAAGCCGAACGCGCCTTGCGGGCGGTGCCGGGTTTGCCGCCCGCGCTGTTCGTTGCGGCGCAGGCGCTGCGGCGGCTTGGGCGGCCGGCGGAGGCCTCGGCGCGGCTTGCGCTGATCCCCGGCGGGGCGAGCCGGCCGGCGATGGTGCTGTGGGAACAGGCGCAGGCGGCGAGCGAGGCGGGGCTCACCGAGGCGGCGATCGACGCGCTGGAGGCGCTGACTGAGGTGCAGCCGGGCGTGGCGAGCGGGTGGTTCCTGCTGGCGAGCGAGCTGCGCAAGGCGGGGCGCGTGGAGGACGCGTGGCGGGCGGACCTTTCCGCCGTGCATGCCGCCTCGCGCGATCCGGAATTGCTGCAGGCGGCGGCGGCGATCCATGATGGCAAGCTGGACGAGGCTGAAGCCTTGCTGCGCGCGCGCGCGGAGCGTTTGCCGGATGATCCTGTCGGCACGCGGATGCTGGGCGAAGTCCACTGGCGGCGCGGCGACATGGCCGAGGCGCTGCGGCTTGTGGAGCGCGCCGTGGCGCTGGCGCCGGGCTTTGATCTGGCGCGGGATTTCCTCGTGCGGCTGCTGCTGCAGGTCAATCGCCTGCCCGAGGCGCTGGGCCATGCCGAGATGCTGGCGCGCAGCCCGGTGGGTGGTTCGGCGGCGAAGCTGGTGCTGGCCTCGGTGCTCGTCCGGCTCGGCGATCAGGCGCGGGCGCGGGGCATCTATGAGGAGCTGCTGGGCGAACAGCCCGACCAGCCGCTGCTGTGGCAGAACCTGGGCCATGTGCTCAAGACGCTGGGCGAGCAGGGTGAGGCGATTTCGGCCTACCGCGCGGCGGTGAAGCGCCGGCCGACGCTGGGTGAGGCGTGGTGGAGCCTGGCCAATTTGAAGACGGTGAAGCTGGCGGGCGATGATATCGCCGCGATGGAGGCGGCGCTGGCGGCGCTGGCGGGCGAGGCGGGGCGTGACGAGGATGTGTTCCACCTCCATTTCTCGCTCGGCAAGGCCTACGAGGATGCGGGCGATGCCGCGCGGGCCTTCGCGCATTACGACAAGGGCAACCGGCTGCGGCGGACGCTGATCCGCTATGATGCGGACCTCCTGAGCGCCGAGGCGGGGGCGGCGGCGGCAACGTTTTCCGCGCCGTTCATTGCGGTGATGGGGGAGGGCGGGTGCCCGGCGCCGGACCCCATTTTCATCGTCGGCCTGCCGCGCTCGGGCTCCACGCTGGTCGAACAGATCCTTTCCAGCCACAGCGCCATCGAAGGGACGATGGAGCTATCGGAAATGATGACCATCGCCGCGCGCCTGCAATCGCGGGTGGACGAGGGCGAATTTGCCGATTTCGAGGCGATGGTGCGCTCGCTCACGCCGGCGGACCGGCTGCGGCTTGGCGAGGAATATATCGAGAAGACACGGGTCCATCGCAAGACGGGGCTCCCTCGCTTTACCGACAAGATGCCCAACAACTGGCAGCATGTCGGGCTGATCAAGCTGATCCTGCCCAACGCGAAGATCGTCGATGCGCGGCGGCATCCGATGTCGTGCTGCTTTTCGGGCTGGAAGCAGCATTTCGCGCGGGGGCAGACGTTTACCTATGACCTGACCGAGATCGGGCGGTACTACCGCGATTATGTGCGGCTGATGGCGCATTATGACGCGGCGGCGCCGGGGGCGGTGCACCGGGTGATCTACGAGCGGATGGTGGCGGATCAGGAAGCGGAGACGCGGGCGCTGCTGGCCTATCTGGGGCTGCCGTTCGAGGAGGCTTGCCTCGAATTCCACCGCAACACCCGCGCGGTGCGGACGGCGAGTTCGGAGCAGGTGCGGCGGCCTATCTACACCGATGCGGTGGAGCACTGGAAGGCCTTCGCGCCGTGGCTTGGCCCGCTGGAGGCGGCGCTGGGCGATGTGGCGACGTGCTATCCGGAGGTGCCGGCGGGTTGGTGAGTGGGGGTGGGACAAACCCGTCGTTTGCCACCGCTAATGGAAACGACCGGTTTTACTGAAACCAGCCATTCCTGAAGCGGCGAACGATACTCCAACGAAGACTGCAAATGGGCCATTTGCCCAGCGCATCGTCAAAATTTGGCGGCGACGGTCAAGTTGGCGATATGCTCGATCCGGTCGCGCGCTGAGCGGTTAACCCACTGGTTGATATAGCCCGGCTCAGCGTTAATGCTCTTGGTGAGCGGCAGCACTATCCCGGCGAAGGTTCTCAGCCGATCAAACCCGCGTCGTTGGCCCCAGCTTGTGTCGTTGAAAGCAATGAACGGCTCGGTCCAGACGAGGGCTCTTACCTTTCCGGCAATCGGCGCGGTCAGCCGCACTTGCTGGCGCAGGCGCCAACCCATTCCGCCTGCCCCCTTCACAAAGCGTTGTTCTAGGCGCGTTCGCCCTGTCAGGGTTATCCCCTTGCCATTTCCCGCGAGCCGGAACGCGAGCTGCTCCCAGATACGGTGCTCACTTAAAAAACGAGGTCCGACAGGATCGGTCGGCACGTAAGCATAGCCGAGTGTCACCATAGTATTTGGATCGAGCCGGTAGCCGATGCCTGGGCGGATGAGGGTCTGGCCCAAGCGACTGGCATTGTCGCTAAAGCGGAACTGCGCCTCCAGCCACAACACCCAACGCTTATCAAGATCGATCGTCGCGGTGTTTGCCGACCAGATCTGAAAGTCCTGGTCCGCCGCGTAAACGGGCCCGGCGGAAACAACAGGGGCCAGCAAAGCACTGGCAAGCAAAAAGGTACGCCGCATCATCGGCTTTTCCTCAAGTCAAAGGTTCAAGTGCGTGGGCGACGCCACCGCAGCTGCGGGGCAGTATAGATGCTCAGGCAGCTCTTGGCAGGCGCGTCTCGTTCTTGTTTCCAGTTTCAAAGCGATTGACCAAATCCGTCATGGTGCTTGCATCGGTCGATAGCGATCGAGCTGCAGCGGATGCTTCCTCGACCATGGCGGCGTTTTGCGTTGTCGATCGATCCATATTGGCCACTGCGCAATCAACCTGCGTGATCGTCGCAGACTGATTGCGCGATGCGACTGAAATATCTTCGATCATGACCGACAATTGAGCGGTACTAGCCTCGATCTGCTCGAGGGTGGTGCTTGTCTGGGTGATCATGGCGACGCCTTGCAGCACGTCGCGTCCGCTCGACTGAATGATCCCGGTAATATCCTTGGCTGCGTCCGAACTCCTTTGGGCCAGCGCCCGCACTTCGGTTGCAACCACGGCAAACCCTCTGCCTGCTTCGCCCGCACGCGCGGCTTCGACGCCAGCGTTGAGCGCCAGAAGATTAGTCTGAAACGCAATGCCTTCGATCAGACTGACGATTTCCTCCATCTTCTGGCTAGACTCCGCAATCTGGTGCATGGCCTCAACCGTGGATTTCATCATTTCTCCGCTATCCCGCGCGCGGTTCTGGGCATCTTGTGCTAGCTTGCTAGCCTCAGCCGCGGTCTGAGCGGTGCTGTTTGCCGAGAGCGTCAGTTCGCGCATTGCGGCGGAGGTTTCCTGAAGATTTGCCGCCTGGCGTTCGGTGCGGCCGGCCAGATCTGTGGCGGCCGAGGAGATTTCATTGGCGCCGTTGCCGACACGCTGCGCCGCATCCGACACTTGCGTGATCAATTCCACCAGAGTGGTCAGCGCATCGTTGAAATCAGAGCGCAAACGCTCGTAATTGCCGGGAAACGGCCTGCTGATCGTTGCGTTCAAGCGGCCATTCTGCAAGGCGGAAAGCGCATTGCCCAAGGCTTCCACGACCTCGCGCTGCACCGCCATCTGGCTTTCGGCTTCGGCGGCGCTTCGCGCTGCGACGCCGCGCTTGATGGCGCCCAATGCGTGGCTTACGTTGCCGATCTCGTCGGTCAAATCCTCTCCGGGAATGGGGCGATCAAGATTACCATGTGCCATATCCTGCATGGCATCGACCAACTTTGTCAGCGGCATCGAAAGCCGCTGCCTGATGACAAGGACCATTAGTCCGGAAAGCACCGCTGCCAACACGATCAGCACAGTGGCCAGCATCTGGTAGGAGGCGGCCGCTGCCTTGGCCTGCGCGTTGGCCTTGGCCGAGATCGAGCTATTGTAGGCGATGGCTTCGTCCAATGCCTTGCCCAAGCGGGCACCGACGGGCGCCAGTGCGATTACGAGTTCGTGTGCATTTTCCCTTTCGGCCAACGAATACTGGCCCATTTTCGAGGATCTTGAGCGGTATTCATCCCAGATCGATGCGACATTCTTGACTTGCTCCAGTTGCACCGTTTCGCTTGTGCCATTTAAAAGCCGAAGATGATCGGCCAATAGTTTGTCTACGGCGGCGGCAGAGCGGATTCGGCCTTCGTTGTATCCGCGCATTTCAGCTTCGCTCGTCGCCATCACTCGCTTGGCCATGCCGAGGCGGGTTTCCAGAATGGTGGATCGGATGGCAGCTAATGACTGCATGCCGGGCACAATGCGATCGGCCGAAATGGCTAGACTGCTTCCGAGCGATTGCGTGCTTTGCAGCATCATCAACGCGCCGCCGGCGGCGCTGGCTGAAAGCATAAATGTAGCCGCCATAATGACAGTGCTTATGCTAATTTTACCAAATATAGACATAAACTCCACCCACATCATGGCCGATAGATGTATTGTCCAAATTTCAAGCAACGAATTTATTGTAGATCTTCATCATGAAAATAGATATTATGATATAGTAGATTAATATACTTACGGAATGATCCGAAAGATTAAATCCTCGCGAGGTTGCTTGAAAGGCTGTTTCTGATCAACGGGACCGGAAGCTTTGGTCGGCAAACGGCACAAGACCTCGAAGAGGTTCCATTTCCCACCCTCGAGGATAACTTCGGCAAGGGCCGTGGCAATGGGCGAACATGCAGGAGTGGCAAGCGACCGTCGCGCAGAGGCAAATACTGCCCATTGCCGAAAACGCAGACAAAACCGAACGCGTCATTGCGTCGGCGTGTTGCCATTGCGGAACCGATGTCTCTGACCAGCCCCAGCGTTGCGGCAATTGTTGAACGAGCGGCAGCCCCGGCTTTTCGGTTCTCAGAACCTGCCCGTCCGGCCGGTCAGCAACTTGGGACTTTGATGGGACTAGCGGCAAGCATCAACAACGGCCGGTTTAAAGGTAATCCGTCCAACGCGTCGAGTGCCGACATTTGGGGTGCCTAGCTGCCAGGCCGCTTCGGCGCGTCCCATCAGCAGCATCTGTCAGGAGCAGACGTTCGCGTTGGCTGATCTGAGCGACCGTGTTTTGTCGCAACCAGCCACCCGCCCCCAATCAACTCCCCCTACCGGAACGCCACCTTCACACCGCCCCAGATCGTACGGGGGGTGCCGAGATCGATCGAGCCGCCGGAATTGCGGGTCACCACCAGTTCGCCCGACAGGTTTTCGCCGCGCAGGACGAGGCTGAAGGGGCCGATGATGCGTGTCTCGGCATAGACGTCGAGCGTGGTCGCGGGGGGGAGAATGTCGGTTTCGAGGTCGTCCTCATATTGCGCGCCGGTGTGGCGCAGGGTGAGGGCGAGCGTGGTGCGGGGCGAGGGGCGCCAGGCGGCGGTGGCGGTGGCGGCGTAACGTGGGGTCTGGGCGGGGCGCTTGCCGTCGAGCGCGGTGCCGGGGGCTTCGACCTGCGCGTCGGTATAGGCGAAGGAGCCGCTGAGCGAGAAGGCGCCCACCTTGGCTTCGGCGCCGAGTTCGATGCCCCGGGCGTGGACGGCGTCGACATTCTGCCGTTCGCGCACGTTGGTGGCGATGGTGACGTTGGCGATGGCGTGGCGGACCTTGTTGTCGAAGGCGGTGGCGGAGACGCTGAGGCCGGGCGCGGGGCGCCAGTCGATCCCGCCTTCGAAGCCGCGCAGGCGTTCGTTCTCCAGCGCGGGATTGGCGCGGGTGACGATGGGGAACACGGTGAACGAGCGGTAGAGCTCGTTGAGCGTGGGCTGCCGGAGGCCGGTATAGGCCGAGCCGCGCAGCGAGACGCCGCCGCCGAGCGCCACCACCGCGCCGCCGCGGAAGCTGCCGGTCCAGCCTGCGCGGTCCGGATAGAGCGTGGTCGTGGTCGTGCCGCCGCGGGGCGTTTGTTCGAACAGGCCGCTGCGGTTGGACCAGCGGTCGGCGCGGGCACCTGCGGTGAGGATCACCGGGCCGAGGGTCCAGTCGTCCTCGATGAAGAGGCCGAGATCGCGGTTGGTGCCGCCGGCGCGGCGCTGGCCGGAGATGCGGCCGGCGGTGTAGACGTCTTCCTGCGTTTGCCCTTCGGCATAGCGCCAATCGGCGCCGAAGCGCAGGACGTGGGCCTTGCCGAGGGGCGGGCGCAGTTCGAGCTTGCCGCCGATGCCGGTGGAGGGCGTGGCGCGCTGGTCGAGCGTGGGGAGGAAGGTGCGCGCGCTGATCACGACGTTGTTGAAATCGCGGCTCTGGACATAGGCCAGCGCATCGAACTTCCACGCGCCGCGGCCGACGAGGCGGAGGCTGGCGTCCTGTCCGCTGGCGGCAGTATCGGCACCGGCAAAGCGCAAGGTGCGGGCGTCGTTGAAGGCGGCGACGCGGGCTTGCAGTTCGATGTCGCTGGTCAGCGGGGCGACGGCGCGCACGCTGGCGGACCAGCTTTCATAGCGGGCGCGGACGCTGGAGGGGACGCGCTGGTCAGCAGGGGTGGTCCAGAAGCCTTGGCCGCGATCCCAGCGGCCTGCGGCGACGAGATAGCCCGCACCGAGCCTGGGGGCGAGCGTGGCGGAAAGCTCGGTCTCGCCGCGATCATCGACGAGGGCGCGGCCGTTCAGCAGGCCGAGCTGATCGGGGCCCGCGCTGGTGAGGTCGATCGTGCCCGCCACCGCACCGGCCCCGAACGCGCCCGAGCCGCCGCCGCGCGTGACGCGTGCGGATGCGAGGCGTTCGGGCGCGAGGGCGGAAAGGGGGACATAGCCGAAGAAGGGATCGGCCATCGGCACGCCGTCGAGCAGCAGCAAGGTGCGGCTCGTGGCATTGCCGCCGAGCGCGCGCAGGGTGATGCCTTGGGCGGAGGGGTTGGAGGCGCGGCTGTCCGAGCGGCGGAACTGCTGGAAGCCGGCGGCGGCGGAGAGCGCGTCCTCGAGGCGGCCCGAAGCGGCGACGGCGAGGCGGTCCGCGTCGATATCCTGCACGTTGTAAGCCACGGCAGCGGGGGCGGCATCGAGGCCGCGTCCGGTGACGACGATCTGGTCCGGCGCGGCTTCGTCGGCGCGGGCGAGCGAAGGCAGGGAAGCACCGGCGAGCAAGGCGATCAGGGCGATTTGGCGAAGACGGCTGTGCACGGTGCGATTGGCTTTCGTTCGAATAGGGCGGGTCTGGCCGTTGCCGCGGCGTGCCCCGCTGTCAAGTGGGCGGCAGGGCAGGCGTTGTAACCGGTGCAAGGCGGCGCGCGAACTGGCTGGCAACTCGAAGCATCCAGAAAGCCCCTTGATGTCGCGCTCGCCTTCCTCCCTCCGCCTCCTTGCGGCGATTGCCCTGCCGCTGGGCCTTGCCGGTTCGGCGCTGCTTGCCGACCATTTCCTGACCAACGATGCCAAGGCAAGCGCCCCGGCAGCACCGCGCGCGGTTGCCGCCGCGACACCTGCCGCGCCGGTGCTCGTGGAACTGTACCAGAGCGAGGGTTGCTCCAGCTGCCCGCCTGCCGAGGCCTATCTCAACGGGATTGCGGGGCGCGCCAATGTGATCCCGCTCGCCTTCGAGGTGACGTACTGGGATTACCTGGGCTGGAAGGACAAGTTCGCCAGCCCGGCCTATACCCAGCGCCAGCGCGATTTTGCGGCGCGTTCGGTGAGCCACGAAGTCGCCACGCCGCAGTTCTGGATCAACGGTTCGCAGAGCGTGACCGGCGCCAATCCGCGCGGGGTGGAAGCCGCGATTGCTTCGGCGCGTTCGTCGGCGCCGGTGCCGAGCGTGGGCGCGGACAGCGTTTCGATTGGCAAGGGTGCAGCGCCGGCCCGGCCCGCCGACGTGTGGCTGGTGCGCTATGACCCGCGCACGATCGATGTGCCGATCAAGGCTGGCGAGAACGGCGGGCGCACCTTGCCGCACAAGAACCTGGTGCGCGAGCTGACCAAGCTCGGCACGTGGAACGGCGGCGCGGCACGCTTTGCCTATGCGCCCGCGAGCGGGGGCTTGCGCAATGCGGTGTTCCTGCAGGACGGCCGCGGCGGCGCGGTGCTGAGCGCGGGGACCGACGCGCGGTAGGGTCGCCAAGCCTCGCTACTGATAGGCCAAGGAATTGTGCCTGCCCGAGGCCGGGCGGCTGAGGCAGGGTCCTGCTTCGACCGCAGCGAGGCAGGCCATGATCGATCTTCCCCAGACCCTTCCGCAGACCGGGATCGGCGAGGAGGCGGCGCTTGCGCTGCTTGGCGGGGCGGCGATGGACCGCCGTGCCGATCTCGCCGCGCCCGATGTGCTGGCGCATATGGACCCGCCTTCATCGGACGTTGCGGCGCGGATGGCTTATCTGGTCGCGCAGGCGAACCAGAACCTGCTGCACCCGGCGACAAGCCCGTTCGCGACCGAAGCCGAAGCGCTGGTGCTGGGCTGGATCGTGCCGACCTACGGCATGGCGTGGGGCCAGTTCTGCAGCGGATCGACACTCGCCAATCTCACCGCGCTGTGGGCGGCGCGCGAGGCCGGTGCGCGAAAGGTCGTCGCGTCGGCGGAAGCGCATATCTCGGTGCCCAAGGCGGCGCGCATTCTGGGCATGGACTACCACGCGGTGCCGGTGGGCGAAGAGGGCAGGCTGATTCGGGACGCGCTGCCGGATCTCGCGGATGCCGCGCTTGTGCTCACCGCCGGAACCACGGGGCGCGGCGCGATCGACGAGCTCTCGCCGCTGCCGGCCAAATGGCTGCATGTCGATGCCGCGTGGGCGGGTCCCTTGCAGTTCACAAAGTACCGCGACCGGCTCGCCGGGATCGCGGCGGCGGACAGCATCGCGATTTCCGCGCACAAGTGGTTCTTCCAGCCCAAGGGCGCGGCGCTGGCGCTGTTTCGCGATGTCGACGCAAAGGCATCGATCACGTCCACTTCGTCCTACCTCGCCCGGCCGAACAGCGGGGTGGAGGGGACGCGCAGCGCGGCGGCGCTGCCGCTGCTGGCGACGCTGCTCGCGTGGGGGCAGGCGGGACTTGCCGAGCGGATCGAGCGCTGCATGGCAATCGCGGAGGACCTGGCGCAGCGTCTGGACGCCGATCCGCGCACCGAAGTGAAGCAGGCGCCGGAGAGCGGCGTGCTCAACTGGCGGCCTGTTCAGGCGGATCCGGCGGCCGTCATCGCCGCGCTGGAGGGCACGAGTTCGGCCTTCACGATCGGCGAAGGCCTCTGGGTGCGGCAGGTCGCGGCCAATCCCCACGCCGAGGTCGATGCGATCTGGTCGCGCATTGACGCGGCGCTGGCTATGGGGACTGCGCCATGACCCTGCTTCCCGGCACCGACCATATCGAGACCGAACGGCTGCTGCTGCGCCGGATGGATGAGCGCGACCTTGCGTTCATGATCGGGGTGCATGCCGATCCGGTGGTGGCGCGCTATCTCGGGACGGGGAATGCGCGCACGCCCGCCGAGACCGAGCAGTGGTTTGCCGATGTGCTGGAGAGCTATGCCATCGCCAGCCTCGGGCCGCTGATCGTGACGCGCAAGGCCGATGGCAAGCGGCTCGGGCGTTCGGGGCTCAGCGACGGGGTGCTGGAGCTGCAACCGGAGCCGGGGCGCTTGCGGCGCATGTGGTTCTTCCGCAAGCAGGTGCCGGAGGGCGTCGCTTTTGAGATGCAGCCCGAGCTGGGCTATACGTTCGCGCGGGAGAACTGGGGGCAGGGCTATGCCAGTGAAGCGGCGCGGGCGGTTTCGGACTATGCGCGCAGCCAGCTTGATCATCCGGCGATCATGTCGGTGATCCACCCGGATAACGTGGCCTCGCGTTCGGTCGCGCTCAAGTTCGGCGTGCGCCATGCCGATGATGTCGAGATGGCTGGGCGGACCTATCAGCGGTTTCTCTGGCCCGGCTTCGGTGCTGATCAGGCGCTGGCGGGTTCGGCCAGCGGCGCAAGCAGCCGGGCCAGCGCGGCGCGGTCTTCCTCTCCGACGCGGGCGCCGAGCGCTTCCTCGATCGCTTCGGCATAGACCGGCCACATGGCGGCGCGCATGGCGAGGCCTTCGATCGTCAGCTTGAGGGTGTGGCCGCGGGCGTCATCGGGGCAGGGGGTGCGTTCGAGGAGGCCCGCCTTCACCATGCGGTCGAGCAGGCGCGACAGGGCATATTGCTCGAGCCCGAGGGCTGCCTGCAGATCCCGCGGACGCCGGGCACCGCCGCGCTCGAGCGCGAGCAACACATCATACCACTCGGGCGGCGGCAGGCCCAGCTTGCGCAAGGTATCGGCGCAGTGCCGGCTGGCGAGGTCGGCGGCGCGGAGCAGGCGGGTCCACGCGAGGAGTGTGGTGGCGGCGGGCATGACCATGGCGGGCGGCGCTTTCCATGCAATTGCATGGGGAAGTTGATGCACTCGCATGGAAAAGTCCATGCAAGTGCAACTACTTACGGTCCGCTACCCGCCGGTCTCCTGCGGCTCGGGGCCGGTGAGCATCTGCTCGCGCGCGGCGCGCGGGTCGCCGGTTTCGAGCTGGCGGTCGAGCCGGGTGGTGTCGCGCAGGCGGAACAGGGCTTCGGCGCGGGTGATCGCCTCGTTGCTGAGCCCGGCATTGTCGAGCGCGGCAGAGGCCATGGCGATGGCGGATTCGAGCGTTTCGCGCACGAACAGCGTGACCGGGGCATCGCGCAGCTTGATGACGGCGCGGCGATCGAAGGCGCGGACATAGACGGCGGCGCGCGGGAAGGCTTCGTGGACGGCGGCAAGCATCGGCGTGTCGAGCTGGTCGCCGTCGATGCAGAACAGGATCATTTCGGCGTCGGCGGCGCCGGCCTGCCGGAGCATGTCGATCCTTGTGCCGTCGCCGAAATAGACCTTGGCGCCGAACGTGCCCGCGACGTCGATCATCTCGACATCGGTGTCGATCAGGGTGACGCTGATGCCGGCGGCCTGCAGGACTTGGCCGACGGCCTGCCCGAAGCGGCCATAGCCGACGATGAGGGCATTGGCGCCGTCGTTGCTCGGCCCCTCGCGCGTCCCCTGCGGGGCGGCATTGGGATCGGCGCGGAAGCGGCGGGTGGCCATCATGAGGAACGGCGTGGTCGCCATCGAGAGCGTGACGACTGCGCCGAACAGGCTGGCAGCCTCGGGCGCGATGAGGAGGGCATGGCTCGCCTGCGCGAACAGCACGAAGCCGAACTCGCCGCCCTGGCTGAGCAGCAGGCCGAGCGCCAGCGCGCCGCGCCATGGCACGCCGAACAGCCGCGCGAGGGCGAACATGACCGCGGCCTTCACCGTGATCAGCATGAGCGCCATCGAGATGACGAAAACCGGATCGCGGGCGATCGCGCCGAGATCGAGCAGCATGCCGACCGAGAGGAAGAAGAGGCCGAGCAGGATCGAGCGGAACGGTTCGACATCGGCTTCGAGTTCGTGGCGGTAGGGGCTGTCGGCCAGCATGACGCCCGCGATGAAGGCGCCGAGGGCAGTCGAGAGGCCGAGGAATTCCATCACGGCTCCTGCGGCCATGACAGTGAACAGCGCGGCGACGATGAACATCTCGCGCTCGCCGAGATTGCCGATCAGGCGGAACAGCGGGCGGATGAGGAAACGCCCGGCAGCAACCAGCCCGGCAATCGCCCCGACCGTTTCCAGCGCGAGGAGCCAGCCCGGCGGGCCGCCGACGTCCGCCGGATTGCGGCTGAGCGCGGCGATGATCGTGATCAGCGGGATGATCGAGAGATCCTGGAACAGCAGGATCGAGAAGGCGCGCTCGCCGAAGCGCGTCTTGAGACGGCCGGAGGACTGCAGCATCGGCAGCACCTGCGCGGTGGAGGAAAGCGCCAGCGGCAGGCCCAGCGCGAGCGCGGCGGCGGGGGAAAAGCTCGTCGTCAGCATGATCGCGCCCGCGAGGGCGAGGCCGGAGATCGTGACCTGCAGCAGGCCGAAGCCGAGAATGTCGCGCTTCATCTTCCACAGCTTGCTGGGATCGAGTTCCAGCCCGACAAGGAACAGCAGCAGCGTTATGCCGAGTTCGGCAAAGCCCAGCTTCTGCTCCGCATCGCCGACCATGCCGAGGACGAAGGGGCCGAGCACCGCGCCGGCGATGAGATAGCCCAAGGTCGCGCCGAGGCCGAGGCGGCGGAACAGCAGCACGAAGGCGAGCGCGAAGCCGAGCAGCAGGAAGCCGTCGTGCATGATGGAGGCGGGATGGGGACCAGATACTTGGGGAGTCACGTGACGGTTGTCAGGCCTCGCGCCGCCGAGGTCAACCGTGCTCGGTAACCGCCAAGGCGGATCAATCCTATTGACACCAATGTAGACAGCATGGTTCCTTCCCATCCGAACCACAAAGGGAGAGTTCCATGTCCGTTGCCGGCAAGTATGAATGCGTGACCCGTTCGCCGATGGGTGATCAGACCTCGATCCTGACTGTCGAGGTGGATGGAGCCAGCTTCAGCGGCAGCAATTCGGGGCCGATGGGCAATATGGAAATCACCGGCGGGACGGTCGATGGGAACACGATCAGCTGGTCGAGCAACATTACCGTGCCGATGCCGATGAAGCTCGATTGCACAGCGACGATTGATGGGGATTCGCTGAACGGCACGGTGACGGCCGGCATGTTCGGCAGCTTCCCGATGACGGGCAAGCGCATCTGAATGACGTGCGGGGGAGGTTTGCGCCTCCCCCGTTTGCCTCAGCGCGCGGTGATGCGCTTGAAGGTGCCGGAGAAGGCCATTGCCGCCTCTCCGTCTGCGGTGATCAGGCCGCGCGCGAAGACGAGGCTGCGACCCGCGCGGATCACTTCGCCGCGGGCTTCGAGTAATTGTCCGGCGCGGGCCGGGCCGACAAATTCCGAATTGAACGTGACGGTGACCCCGCTCATTTCCTCGCCGGTGGCGCTTGCGATCATGAACAACGAAAAATCGCCGAACGTCATCAGGCAGCCGCCGTGGATGCTGCCGTGTGCGTTGCAGTTCTTGGCGCGCGGGCGGAAACCTGTGACCACGCCCTGTTCGTCGCGGCGGACGTAGAAGGGGCCGACATCGTCTTCGAACGGATCGGCGCCCGACCAGTGATACCAGCCCGCCCACTCCGGATCGGCAGCTGGTTCGAGTTTGCCGGTGAAGGGCGGCGTGTCGGTCGTCATGCTTTCGGCTCGTCTCTCTCGCGTTTGCGGATGCCCTAGAACAGGATGCGGGCCGCGGGAAGGCACCCGCGTCCAGCCTGCGGAACAGCGCACCTCGTAAACATCCTGTACCAAGATTGCACTTTTCCGGTTGTATCGGCTGGGCAAGTGTGATTCTGTCGTTTTGATGAAACGCCGCCGGTCATCCCTCAAGCTGCCTCGCGAGAGCATGGCGCAGAGCTTTGCGCTCGTTGCGCTGCTGCTGCTTGGCGCAGTGGCGCTGGCGGGGCCTAGCGGCGTGCTTGCCTGGACCGAGAATGCCCGACTTCTCGAACAGCGGCAGGCAGAGGTGAAACAGCTTCTGGCCGAGCGCGACCGGCTGCGCAACCGTGTCGCGCTGCTTGACCCGCGCCATGCCGATCCCGATCTGGTCGGCGAACTGCTGCGGTCCGATCTCAATGTGGCGCATCCGGACGAGATCGTCATCCAGCGCAAGTGATGCCGCGCGGCATCGGACACGCGATCCTTACGGAGCTCCGCTTACCATGACCGTCCACCACGGGCACGATGACGACGACTTCGGCGAAGACGAACTTGGCGGGGACGGCAAGATCATCGTTCCCGATCATGTGCAGGACGCGATCCGCACGCTGATCCGCTGGTCGGGCGATGATCCGGACCGCGAAGGCCTGCTCGATACGCCGCGCCGCGTGGCGCGGGCGTGGAAGGAATATTGCCAGGGCTATGGCGAGGACCCCGCTTCGCACCTTGCCCGGCAGTTCGAGGAAGTGGGCGGGTACAACGAGCTGGTGCTGCTGAAGGACATCCCGTTCCAGTCGCACTGCGAGCACCACATGGCGCCGATCATCGGCAAGGCGGCGATCGCCTATCTGCCGCGGCACAAGGTGGTGGGGATTTCCAAGCTCGCGCGCGTGCTCAACGCCTATGCGCGGCGGCTGCAGATCCAGGAGCGGCTGACCGCGGAAGTCGCCACCTGCATCTGGGACAACCTCAAGCCGCACGGCGTGGCGGTGGTGATCGAGGCACAGCACGGCTGCATGACCGGGCGCGGGGTGCGCACGCCGGGCGTCGGCATGGTGACGAGCCGGCTGATGGGCACGTTCCTCGAGGACAATCGCAGCCGCAAGGAAGTTCTCAGCCTGATGGGCTATTGATGGGGAGAGGATCTGTGCGGACCATGCGGGAATTTGCGAAGCTGGCCGCAGCGTCGCTTGCTCTTGCGGCGCCGATGGCTTCGGCGGCACCGGCCATCCCGCCCGCGATCTACACCGATCCTCCGGTTGATGCGGCGCATCCGGCGCGGATGGAAGTGTTCCATATTCCGAGCGGCGGAGTGGAGATCAACGGGGTCGGTTATCTGGCGGCAGGAGCAGGGCCGCATCCAACGGTGGTGATCTGCCATGGCTTGCCGGGTAATGAGAAGAACCTCGATCTGGCGCAGGCGCTGCGGCGGCGGGGCTGGAACGCGATCACCTTCAACTATCGCGGCTCGTGGGGCAGCCCCGGCACGTACCGGTTCGGGCAGAACCCGGAGGATGCGCGGGCGGTGCTGGCCTTTCTGCGCGCCAATGCCACACGCTATGGCATCGACACCCAGCGCATGGCGATGGTGGGGCACTCGATGGGCGGGTGGGTGACGGCGATGGCGGGCGCGGAGGAGCCGGACTTGCGCGCCCTGGTCCTCTATTCGGCGGCGAATATGGGCAAGAAGGGGCAGCTTTCGCAAGGCGACCGGGCCAAGCTGATCGCCGAGAACAGCGAGACGCTGAACAGTTCGGCGCAGGCGCTGGTCGACGAACTTGGCGCCCATGCGGCCGAGTGGGATTTCGTGAGGCGGGCGGCCGCACTCAGCGCCGCACCGCTGCTTGTGTTGACCTCCAATGACGGACTTGCCGCCGACGGTGACGAACTTGTCGCAGCGGTGCGCAAGGTGGGCGGGACCAGGGTCCGGACGGCGCATGTCGCAACCGATCATGGCTGGTCCGATCGCCGCATCGATCTGGAAGCGCGGGTGATCCGCTTCCTCGAACCGCTGCTGGCGAAGTGACGGTGCTGGTCAAGCGAGGCCGCGCGCTGATCATGCTGGCGGGAGCTTTGCTGCTCCTGCCGACCGACAGGGCGTGGGCGCAGTCGGTCGATGGAGGCGTTGAAGCGGCCAGCGACGAAGTGCGCGCCGGGATCAGCTGGAGCGGGGCGCGCGCTTCGGTTTCGGCTGACGGGCGACTCGATCTTGGCCCGCTCGATGCTTCCGTGCGCGTGGCGGCGCTGCGGGGGGCTGCGCGCCATGGCGGGGCGGACGCAGTCGCCGATGTGGCGGTGGGGCGCGATTGGGCGCTGGGCGCGGTGACCTTGCGGACCGAGGTGGTCGGCCATGTATTTGCCGGCGCTTCGCAGCGGATGGACTTTGCCGAACTGGTGGTGGGGGCGCGGTATGGCCTTGGCCCGCTGCGCGTGGCGGCGACGGCGTGGTATGCGACGCGCCAGAGCACCATCGGCGGCGACAACCTGCATTTGCGGGTGGGCGCGGATGCCGGATTGCCGGGGCTGCCGCTCACCGTGCTGGCGAGTGTGGGCTATTCGACCGGAAGCGGCAATGACCCCCGCGCGGCGCGGCTCAGGCCCGGCGGCGACTATGCCGACTGGAAGCTGGGCGCGGAATACACGCGCTGGCCGCTGACGTTCGGGCTGGACTATGTGGGCAACAGCATCGCGGCGGAGCGGATCCGTGCGACGCCGTTTGCGGATGCTGGCAGTGTGGGAGACCGGGTTGTCGCGCGGGTCCGGTTTGCCTTTTGATTGAGTGGTTCAGTCGATCATTGATCCAGCTTTTATAGTCAAATCCGATCACTGAAATGCGGTTTACTCGCTTCCGCCCCTAAGCACCTGGGCGTAGTTTTGTTCCATCGACAACGCGATGGAGTCTCTCCCCATGAACATGCAGACCGGTGACGCAGCGAGTGGTTGCCCGGTTCACAAGGGCGCCGCGCGCGCCCTGCTGGGCCGTACGAACAAGGACTGGTGGCCCGAGGCGCTGCCGGTCGACATTCTCCATCAGGGCGGCGTTTCGCCCAATCCGTCGGCCCCCGGCTTCGACTATGCCGAGGCGTTCAAGGCGCTCGACTATGCGGCGCTGAAGGCCGATCTGACCGCGCTGATGACCGACAGCCAGGACTGGTGGCCGGCGGACTATGGCCACTATGGCCCGTTCTTCATCCGCATGGCGTGGCATGCGGCAGGTACCTATCGCACGGCGGACGGCCGTGGCGGCGCGAACAGCGGGCAGCAGCGCTTTGCCCCGCTCAATTCGTGGCCCGACAACGGCAACCTCGACAAGGCGCGGCGGCTGCTCTGGCCGATCAAGGCGAAGTACGGGAAGCACATCTCGTGGGCGGACCTGTTCGTGCTGGCGGGCAATGTCGCGATCGAATCGATGGGCGGGCCGGTGTTCGGCTTCGGCGGCGGCCGGGCGGATGTCTACGAGCCCGAGCGCGATATCTACTGGGGCCAGGAGACGAAGTGGGTCGATGCCGAGGAAACGCGCATCCAGCCCGACAAGCAGCTGGACCTCGAGGAGCCGCTCGCGGCGATCCAGATGGGGCTGATCTATGTGAACCCTGAAGGGCCGGGCGGCGTGCCCGATCCGCTCGCTTCGGCGCGCGACATCAAGATCACCTTCGCGCGCATGGCAATGAACCTTGAGGAGACGGCGGCGCTGACGGCGGGCGGCCACACTTTCGGCAAGGCACACGGTGCGGGCGATGCCGCGCTGGTCGGCCCGGCGCCTGAGGGCGCGGACATCACCGCGCAAGGGTTCGGGTGGCTGAGCACGCATGGCAGCGGCAAGGGCGGCGATGCGATCACCAGCGGCATCGAAGGCGCGTGGGTGAACACGCCGACCCAATGGTCGGGCAACTACTTCCGCCTGCTGCTCGATTACGAATACGAGCTGGTCCGCTCGCCCGCCGGGGCGCACCAATGGCAGCCTATCGGCCAGCGCGAGGAGGATATGGCCCCGGCGGCGCATGATCCTTCGCAGCGCGTGCCGACGATGATGACGACGGCGGACATGGCGCTGAAGGTCGATCCGGAATTTCGCGCCATCTCCGAGAAGTTCCGCAACGATCACGAGGCGTTCAAGGATGCCTTCGCCCGCGCGTGGTTCAAGCTGACCCACCGCGACATGGGGCCCAAGGCGCGCTACCTCGGTCCGGATGTTCCGGCGGAAGACCTGATCTGGCAGGATCCGGTTCCGGCGGGGCGGATGCCGCTCGAAGGCGAGATCGCGGCGTTCAAGGCGGCGATCCTTGGCGCGGGGCTTGCTCCTGCGGCGCTGATCAAGGCGGCGTGGGCTTCGGCCTCGACGTATCGGCGGACCGACCATCGCGGCGGTGCTAACGGTGCGCGTATTCGTCTGGCGCCGCAGAAGGACTGGGCGGTGAACGATCCGGCGGAACTGGCTCAGGTGCTCGGGGTGATCGAGAGCCTGCGCGGGAACCTTTCGGTCGCGGATGCCGTGGTGCTGGCGGGTACGGCGGCGGTCGAGGCGGCGGCGAAGGCGGGCGGCTATGACGGTGTGGTGCCGTTCACCGGCGGTCGCGGCGATGCCAGCGCGGAATGGACCGATGCCGAGAGCTTTGCGGTGCTGGAGCCGCGTGCTGACGGGTTTCGCAACTACCTTGCGGCCAAGCATTCGGTGAAGACCGAGGAGCTGCTCATCGACCGGGCCTCTCTGCTCGGCCTTTCGGCGCCAGAAATGGCGGTGCTGGTGGCGGGGCTGCGCGTGCTCGGCGCCAATCAGGGCGGCAGCGATCTGGGTGTGTTCACGGACCGCGTCGGGGTGCTTTCCAACGACTTCTTCGTCAATCTGCTCGACATGGGCACGGCGTGGAGCGCGGTGGAGGGCTCGGGCGAGGAGCTCTTCGTCGGGCGCGACCGGAAGACCGGCGAGGTTAAGTGGCGGGCAAGCCGGGCGGATCTCGTGTTCGGATCGAACAGCCAGCTGCGCGCGGTGGCGGAAGTCTATGCCGAGGCGGGCGGGAACGAGAAGTTCGCGGCCGACTTCATCAAGGCCTGGACCAAGGTGATGAACGCGGACCGCTTCGATCTGGCCTGATCAGCCTGCCAGGGTACGCTGGAACAGCCGCCTGATCAGCCACGGCTCGAGCAGGCGGCCCAGCACATAGAGCGCCGCGAAAATGCCGGCGAAGACATAGGCGGTGATGGGCGAGAACCCTTCGTTCTCCTCATCATCGCCTTTCTTCTTGACTTTCGTGTCCTTCTTTTCGTCTTGCGGTTTTTCCGGAGCCGGCGCGCCAAGGAACTTGTCGACGGGGTTGAGCTTGATCTCACCCATCTTGTCCTTCTTCGCCTTTTCCTTGGCGATTTCCTCCGGCGTGGGCTTGTCGAGCGTGCCGAGAAAGACGGTCAGCTGGCTGATCGCGAGGAACAGCAGCGGCGCGAGGAAGCAGTAGAGCAGCGCGCGGCTGACGAGGTGGTAACGCAGCACCGGGCTGTGCTCGCCGGGCTCGATGCGCAAGGTGCCGCTGTCGACCACCGAGAGCGGATCCTGCGCCAGCTGGTCGCGCTTGGTGACCATGACCACATCGCCCATGCGCGCGTGGGTGGTGCCGGCGTGCGCAAAGAGCGGATCGAGCCGCGCGAAGGCTTCATCAGGGGCAAGATCGGCAGGGAGGGGCACTTCACCCCGGATGTGCCAGATCCATTGCACGAGGCGCAGGATCGCAGGCGTTTCGGCGGGGGCGGGGAGGGTTTCCATGCCGGAGGCGCTCAGCGAGGTCACGCCGCCCTATTCCGCCGGAACCGCGGTGGGGTGATCACCGAACATCGGCTCGCGGACCCCGCGCTCCTTCCACGCCTTCCAGCCTTCGGTGAAGGGATAGAGCATCTGCTCGCGGATCGACATGCGGCGGCCGCCTTCCATGCCGAGCAGCTCCGCCTCGCCATCGATGCAGGTGCCGAACATCCGGTCGATCACGATGAACCAGTTGCTGTAATTGCTGCGGGTCGATTCGAAATCCTGCGAGTGGTGCAGGCTGTGGTGCTCGGTCGTGTTGAACAGGAAGCGCCACCAGCGCGGGCTGTCAAACCGCACGTTGATGTGCTGGTACGCGCCGATCGACATGCTGATGGCGCCCGCAAGCAGAAACGCGCGGGGCAGGAAATCGAACAGGCCGCCGATGCCGAGGCCGATCAGGAACAGCTCGAGCGGATTGCCGACCGCGCCTTTGTGGACGTTGAGCTGGGTGATATAGTGGTGCACCGAATGCGGCAGCCACAGCGGGTACCAGTTGTGCATCCCGCGATGCATCCAGTACTGGCCGAGATCGAAGATGAACAGGCTGAGCAGGGCCTGCACCAGCAGCGGCAGCCCGGTGAACCACGCGAACTTGTCGAAATCGAACGTGCTCTGGAGCGCTTCGATGATCGCGTCGCTGCCGATGTAGTTTTCGACCAGCTGGACGCAGGTAGCGGATATGCCGACGTAGAACAGGTCGGTCGCCAGTTCCTTCCATGTGATCTGCCACGACTTGTGGCGCGGGTTCACGAATTCGAGGATCTGGAGGAAAATGCGAAAGCCGATGCCGATGGCGATGGCGGTCGAGAACTTCGCGATCGAGTTGGGTGCATAGTACCAGAACGCGATCATGCCGAAGAGGACGGCGGGCTGGAACCAGGTGAAGAACAGGCGCTTGAAGGTGCCGCCTTCAACTTTCGGAATATTCTCCCAGCCGATGGTGACGGGCGACTGGGTCCCGACAATCCGCTTTCCGACTCGAATACCGTCCATCACGCGTCCCCATGGTGCGGTGCAGCGAGGGGAGGATGGCAAATATTTGACAGTCGTCAAGTCCGCAAACGCAGGGTTTTGGGGCAATTCACGCCGCAGCGCCGCCGAGTATGCGCTGCGCTGCGGCGTGAGTATTACGATTTATTACGTCACAGGTTCTCGAGCACATACTCGGCCGAGGAGACCTTGAAGTCGCCCGGGGCTTCGACATGAAGCTGTTCGACGGTGCCGTCGTTGACAACCATCGCGAAACGCTGGCCGCGGATGCCGAGGCCGAAGCCGGTGCCGTCCATGGTGAGGCCGAGCGCCTTGGCGAAATCACCGTTGCCGTCCGCGAGCATGGTGACGTCGGCCGAACCGGCGGCGGCGCCCCACGCCTTCATTACGAAGGGATCGTTGACCGCAGTGCAGGCGATCTCGTCCACGCCCTTGGCACGGATTTCGTCGGCCTTTTCGACGAAGCCCGGCAGGTGCTTGGCCGAGCAGGTGGGGGTGAAGGCGCCCGGAACCGAGAACAGCGCGACGCGCTTGCCGGCAAAGTATTCAGCGGACTGCACCGCATCGATGCCTTCGGCCGTGGCTTTCACCAGCTTCACGTCAGGCAGCTTGTCTCCAACCGCAATCGTCATTTCAGGTTCCTTTCTCTGCATGGGAATGCCCGGCCGGATATAGACCGCAAGCGTGACAGCACAACCACCGCGCGCCGCATTTCGGTGCGCCAGCAAGGCAGGCCGAAGCGTGCTGGCCCCGATGAGCGCTCCTTGCACTTTTTTGCGAACCGCTCCGCCCCGACCCGGCGTTCAACACAGCAGGACGGGTTTTACGGAGTGGGTGGAATGTTCAGGACTGCAATCCCCTTTATCGCCGGAGTGGCGCTGCTGGTGTCTTCGGCGGCGCAGGCGGCCACGCCTTGCTTTGCACCGACGATTGCGCACGCGGCGAAGTATCAGCAGCTCGACATCATGCTGATGGTCAATTCGCTGCGCTGCCGCACGACGGCGGACGATTTTCAGGCCGACTACGACACCTTCCGGAGCGCGCACCGCGCCGAGATGGGGCAGAAGATCGCGGCTGTGCTCACCGCGTTCAGCCAGCGCGGCACGGCAGCGCAGGCTCGGGCTGAGCTCGAGCAGGCCCGCACTGTCATGGCGAACCGCGCCGCGCAGCCTACGGCGATGTCCTGCGCGGACTTGCGGCAACTGACCATCATGCTGGCCGCCGCGCCCGAGGACAAGGTCGCCTATGCCGCCGACGTGCTGCTTGTCGGCACGCTTGCGGTCGAAGTCTGCCCGTTGGAACTGGCGGAGGCGGCGCTGGCGCGGTGAGGTGTCCTCGCGGCGTGATATAAAGACTTCTTTATATCCGGATTGCGTATTGGCGAGAGGCCCGCTAAGGGGACGGCATCGGGGCCGTCCTTCCGGCGGACCTGTTCGTTTGACTGCAATCTTGGAGACTGCCTCGTGGCCAGCGTGCTTGAAGCCCAGAAGGACTATGTGATCGCCGATATCGGCCTGGCCGACTTCGGGCGCGCCGAAATCAGGATCGCCGAGACCGAAATGCCCGGCCTGATGGCGCTGCGCGAGGAATTCGGTCCGTCGCAGCCGCTCAAGGGCGCGCGCATCACCGGCTCGCTCCACATGACGATCCAGACCGCCGTGCTGATCGAGACGCTGGTGGCGCTCGGCGCCGAAGTGCGCTGGGCGACCTGCAACATCTTCTCGACGCAGGATCACGCTGCCGCCGCGATTGCCGCGGCCGGTATCCCGGTCTTCGCGATCAAGGGCGAGAGCCTGGCGGAATACTGGGACTATGTCGGCTCGATCTTCGACTGGGGTGACGACGTGACCGCCAACATGATCCTCGACGACGGCGGCGATGCCACGATGTTCGCGCTGTGGGGCGCGCGCGTGGAGGCGGGCGAGAAGCTGTTCGAGCCGAGCAACGCCGAGGAAATCGAGTTTGTCCGCGCGCTCACCGCGTTCCTCAAGAAGAAGCCCGGCTACCTCACGCAGTCGGTGAAGGCCATCAAGGGCGTCTCGGAAGAGACCACCACAGGCGTCCACCGGCTCTACCAGATCGCCAAGGACGGCAAGCTGCCGTTCCCCGCGATCAACGTGAACGATTCGGTGACCAAGTCGAAGTTCGACAACCTCTATGGCTGCAAGGAATCGCTGGTTGACGCGATCCGCCGCGCGACCGACGTGATGCTGGCCGGCAAGGTCGCCTGCGTCGCGGGCTTCGGCGATGTCGGCAAGGGTTCGGCCGCTTCGCTGCGCCAGGGCGGCGCGCGCGTGATGGTGACGGAGATCGATCCGATCTGCGCGCTGCAGGCGGCGATGGAAGGCTATGAAGTTGTCACCATGGAAGAAGCGGTCAAGCGCTGCGACATCTTCGTGACCGCGACCGGCAACGAGGACGTGATCACCGCCGACCACATGAAGGCGATGAAGCCGATGTCGATCGTGTGCAACATCGGCCACTTCGACAGCGAGATCCAGATCGCCGCCCTCTCGAACTACAAGTGGACCGAAGTGAAGCCGGGCACCGATCTTGTCGAGTTCCCCGATGGCAAGCAGATCATCGTGCTCGCCAAGGGCCGCCTCGTGAACCTGGGCTGCGCCACCGGTCACCCGAGCTTCGTGATGAGCGCCAGCTTCACCAACCAGACGCTCGCGCAGATCGAGCTGTTCACCAAGAGCGAGCAGTACAAGAACGAAGTCTACGTGCTGCCCAAGCACCTCGACGAGAAGGTGGCGGCGCTGCACCTTGCCAAGCTGGGCGTGCAGCTTTCGAAGCTTTCGGAAAAGCAGGCCAGCTACATCGGCGTTTCGGCCGAAGGTCCGTTCAAGCCGGATCACTACCGCTATTGAGCCTTCGCCCGCTGCGCCAGGCATAACAAGGCCCGCGTGGAAGCGCGGGCCTTTTTCGTGGGGCGATCCCACAGCTTGTGCCGCGCGGCGCATTGTAATTTGCAGCGTCGCCCCCTAGCCAAGCAGCGATGGTCCTGCCGCCGTTTGCCCTTGTTCTCATTGCGCTGGTGCTCGCCGCCTGGACGCTGGGCGCGGCTTGGGCGGTGCTTGCCGCGCGGGGGCGGCTCGCGCGGGCCGAGGCGACGCAGCGACTTGCCAGACGGCTCTCGCGGATGATCGAGGAAGCCCCGGCGCTTCCGCTGCTGGTGCGCGCCGACGGGCGAATCGAAGGGCCTGCGCGGCTTGCGGGCTGGTTTGGCCTCGATGCGATGCCGGGGTTCCTCAGCGAGATCGATGCGGGCGAGAAGGGGCTGGATGAGGTCCAGCTCTCGCAGCTGAGCGATGCGGTGCGCCGGGCGCAGAAGACGGGTGCGCCATTCGAGCTGGCGCTGACCCCGCGCGGCGGCAAGCGCAGCCTCGGCGCGCGGGGGCATCTGGCCGATCCGCAAGTCTCGCCGGGCGGCGCGGCGCTGGTGTGGTTCTTCGACTTTACCGACAGCGCCAATGAACTGCGCAAGCTGCGCGCCGAAGCGGCTTCGGCGCGGGCCGATTTCGTGGCACTGGCCGGGCTGATCGAGGCGGCGCCGCTGCCGATGTGGTTCCGCGGGCCGGACATGGCGCTGCGGCTTGTCAACAGCGCCTATGTCAAGGCGGTGGGTGCGACGAGCGCGGCGGATGTCGTGGCGACGGGCACCGAGCTGATCGAGCCGGTCGAGGGCGTCAGCGCAGCCAAGATCGCGCAGCAGGTCTATAGCCGCCGTCTGCCGATGGAGCGGGTCGTTTCGGCCACGATCGGCGGGCAGCGCCGCTCGATCCGCGTTTCCGACTTGCCGCTGGGCGAGGATGGGGTGGCAGGTTACGCTGTCGATACCGAGGAAATGGAGGAGCTGCAGCGCCAGTTCCGCCGTTTCCGCGAGGCGCAGCGCGAGATGCTCGATACGCTTTCCGCCGGCATCGCGCAGTTTGACGAGAAGCGGAACCTTGTTTTCGCGAACCAGCCGTTCCTGCGCATTTTCAGTGTGCCGCAGGCCTGGGTGGTCGATACGCCGCCGTTCGACCGGGTGCTCGACCGCATGCGCGACAGCGCGCGCCTGCCCGAAGTGCGGGACTTTCCGGAATGGCGGCGCGAGCGGCAAGGCTGGTTCCTCAGCCGCGAGCCGCGGGAGGAATCGTGGCATCTGGGCGATGGTACGCATCTGCGCGTGATCGGGCAGCCGATGCCGGACGGCGGCCTGCTGATGATCTTCGAAGACCGCACCGAGCAGCTGCAGCTTTCCGCAACACGCGACACGCTGCTGCGCACGCGGACGGCGACATTCGACAACCTGTTCGAATCGCTCGCGGTGTTCGGCCCCGACGGCCGTCTGCAGCTGTGGAACCGGCGTTTTGTCAGCGAATTGGGGCTGGAGGAGGAGTTCCTCGGGACCCATCCCCGCGCCGACGCGCTGCTCGGCCGGATCGCCAAGTTGCTCAAGCGCCCGGCGCAAGTGAGCACAATCGGGCAGGTGATCCAGGCCGCCACATTGGAGCGCAAGCAGCAGAGCGGGCGCATCCTGCTGGCGGATGGCCGCTCGTTCGCGATTGCCGGAGTGCCGCTGCCCGATGGCAATGGCCTGCTGACGGTGCTCGACATAACCGACAGCGAAAAGGCCGAAGCGGCGCTGCGCGAGCGCAATGCCGCACTGGTGGAAGCGGACGCGGTGAAGACGCGCTTCATTGCCAACATGAGCTATGAATTCCGCACGCCGCTCACGTCGATCGGCGGGTTCGCGGAACTGCTGCAGAGCGGGATCGCGGGAGAATTGACTCCGCAGGCGCAGGAGTATGTCGGTGCCATTCTCGCCTCCGTCGAACGGCTTGGCGAGCAGATCGAGAACGTGCTCGACCTCTCGCAGAGCGAGGCTGGCACGCTGCCGCTGGCTGCCGAGGCGGTCGATCTGTTTGCGCTGCTGAGCGATGTCGTGCGCGAGCGGGCGGAGCGGCTGAGCGAGGCCGGGATTTCGCTCGATCTGCGCGGCTCTTCGGCCATCGGCAACGCAACGGGAGACCGCAAGCGGCTGCGGCGCCTGTTTGGCCAGCTGATCGACAACGCGATCGCCGCGACGCCCAAGGGTGGGCGCATTCTTGTCGAGGCATCGCGCCGCAAGAGTGGCAAGAGCGGCAAGGGCACGCTGCAGGTCGTCGTTTCGGACAATGGCGTGGGCATGGACCCGGCGCAGCTGGCCCGCGCGCTGGAGGGGCTGAAGATCAGCGCCGATGGCCGTTCGGTCGAACGGCGCGGCGGGGTCGGCCTGCCCTTGGTGCGCCAGCTGGTGGCGGCGCATGGCGGGACGTTCGAGCTCCTGTCTGAGAAAGGCGAGGGAACAAGCGCGATGGTGACGCTGCCATGATCATTCCGCTGCCCGATCTTGCGGCGACCGATGCCCTGGCCAAGCGCATTGCCGGTCTGCTGCATCCCGGTGACGTGATTGCGCTGAGCGGCGGTCTTGGTGCGGGAAAGACGACCCTGGCGCGCGCGATCATTGCTGCGCTGGGGTATGCCGGCGAAGTGCCGAGCCCGAGCTTTGCGATCATCGAGGTCTACGATCCGCCCGCGCTGCGGCTGCGGGTGGTCCATGCTGACTTCTACCGGCTCGAAGACCCGGAGGAAGTCGCCGAGCTGGGGCTTGACGACTACCGCGCGGATGCCGTGCTGATCGCCGAATGGCCCGAGCATGCGGGCGGTTTCACGCATGAACCGGCGTGCCTGTCGATAAGGCTGGAAATCCTCGAAAACGAGCGCAGCGCCATTGTGGAAGCCGGTCCGGATTGGCTAGAGCGCAGAGGATGGACGTGACCCTGACTGCAAGCGCCCTGCCAGAAGGCGCGCATCCGTTTCTATCCGCCGCGGGCTGGGACACCGCGGTGGTCGAGCCGATCCCCGGCGATGCCTCGGCGCGCCGCTATTTCCGCCTGCGCCGCCCGGGTGCAACCGCGATGCTGATGCACGCGCCGCCGCCGGGAGAGGACCCCGAACCGTTCCTGCGCGCGGCTCGCTGGCTCGATGGCAACGGCATGCGCGCGCCGCAGATCTACGCCGAAGAAACGGCCAAGGGCTTTGTCCTGCTGCAGGATTTCGGCGAAGTGCGCATGCGCGAGTATGTCGACGCCTGGCCGCAGGACGAGCGCGAGGTCTATACCCATGCGGTCGAGGCGCTGCTGCAGCTGCACCGCCTGCCGCCGGGGCCGTTCACGGCCTATTCGCTGGCGGAGTACCAGCGCGAGGCGCGGCTCTTCGTCGAGTGGTACTGCCCGGTGCAGGGCCTCGGTGTCGATCTGGCCGGGTGGACCCAGGCGTGGGAGCAAGTGCTGGGCCAGTTGCTCGCCCGCCAGCGGCCCGGCGTGACAGTGCTGCGCGACTACCACGCCGAGAACATCATGCTCGATGGCGGCCTCGACAAGCAGGGCCTGCTCGATTTTCAGGACGCGCTGGTCGGGCATGCAGCCTATGATCTCGTCTCGCTGCTGCAGGATGCGCGGCGCGATGTCGATCCGGCGCTCGAGCTTGCGATGCTGGAGCACTACATCGCGGCGAGCGGCGCGGACACCCATTTCGCCGAGGACTACGCGCGGCTCGGGGCGCAGCGCAACGCCAAGATCGTCGGCATTTTCGTGCGGCTGTGGCAGCGCGACGGCAAGCCGCGCTACCTCGATTACATCCCGCGCGTCTGGGCCCTGCTGGAGCGCGATCTGGCGCATCCGGCGCTCGCCCCGGTGGCGCGCTGGTTCGATGCCAATGTGCCCGATGATCTGCGCGAAAAGCTTGGCGGGACGTTCAACGCATGACGAAGCTCGCAAGCGACGTCGCGATGGTGCTGGCTGCCGGGATCGGCAAGCGGATGCGCCCGCTGACCGCGACGCGGCCCAAGCCTTTGGTGCGTGTCAATGGCCGGGCGCTGATCGATCACAGCCTCGACAAGCTGGTCGAGGCCGGCGTTTCACGGGCGGTGGTCAATGTGCATTACCTGCCCGGCCAGATCGAGGCGCATCTGGCGCAGCGCAGCGCGCCGGTCACAGTCATCTCGGACGAGCGCGAGGCGCTCCTCGAAACGGGCGGGGGCCTGGTCAAGGCGCTGCCGCTCATCGATGCCGATCCGTTCTTCTGCCTCAACAGCGACAATGTCTGGCTCGATGGCCCGCAGAACGTGTTCGCCGCGCTGAGCGAGGCGTGGGACCCGGCCAAGATGGACGCGCTGCTGCTGCTGGTGAACCATGCGCGGGCGTTCAACTACAACGGGCGGGGGGATTTTCATCTCGATCCGATGGGCCGGATCACGCGGCGCAAGCCGGGCCGGGTCGCGCCGTTCATCTATACCGGCATCCAGATCGTTTCGCAGCGGCTGCTGCGCGAGGCGCCGGAAGGTGCGTTCTCGACCGGGGTGCTGTGGGATCGGGCTATCGCGGAAGGGCGGCTCTACGGCATTTCGCATTATGGCCAGTGGTTTGAAGTTGGTGCGCCCGAGATGATCGCGCCGACCGAAGCCGCCTTGCAGCGTGGCTGAGCGAAAACCGAGCATCTATTCGATTGCCGCCCATCGCGGCTTTGCCGACGCACTCGTGGCGGGGCTGATCCCGCGCTACCGCGAGGAAGGCTTTGGTCTGGCGCGGCTGACCTTGCTGCTGCCGACGCGGCGCGCGGTGCGGATCGTGACCGAGGCGTTTATCCGGGCGAGCGGTTCGGATGGCGGCCTGCTGCTGCCGCGCATGGCGGTTGTCGGCGATCTCGATCTCGACGAGACGCTGGGGCCGCTGCTCGATCCGCTGGGGCAGGGGTCCGACCTGCCACCTGCCGCCGATCCCGCCGCAAGGCTGCTGGCGCTGGCGGACATGCTGCGCAGCGATCCCGAAACGCGCACCACCTCCGCGCCGGGCCTGCTGCGGCAGGCGCGCAGCATCGCGCAGGCGATGGACCGGTTGGCGGTCGAGGACGTGGAACTTGAGGCGCTGCTCGATCCCGAGGTGGTCGGGCTGGTCGGTGAACTGGCCGGGCACTGGCAGCGCGGGACGGCGCAATTTGCGCGGTTGCTGGCGCGGTGGCGCGCGCGGTGCGAGGAGCGGGGCGAGATCGACGCGCCGGTGCGGCGGAATCGGTTGCTGGGCCATGTCGCCGAGCGTTGGCGGAGCGAGCCGCCGCCGTATCCGGTGGTCGCGGCGGGGGTGACATCAGC
>NZ_LJHZ01000131.1:0-12789 GCF_001296055.1 Novosphingobium sp. AAP93 | reverse complement strand
TCCTTCGTTGGGGCAGACTCTACATCAAATCGAGGGCGCCAACGGGGGGCAGGTCACGATCATCGTGCTTAAGCTCGAGCATTAGTTTCATCCGTGCGGCGGGCACCCGCCACAACGCGTCGGGGCAAGGCTCCTCGTTGCTCCAATCCACGTTTTCGATCTCGGCCCACGGCAGGGCGCGGATCATGCCGGGGCGCTGCGCGGTCAATGCCAGAAAGCGTGAGGCCAGCTTGGTAAGCGGCGAGGCGGGCTCCGCCTCGGTCTTGCGAATCATGTCATGAAGAGCATCAATCGAGACAAGTGCCGGACGCTTGCGGGCGCGTGGTACCGGCTTCAGCGCCTTGGTCACCACGCCCGCCGGATCACGCGCCGCTGCGCCCTCTGCGATCGCATGGACGAACACTGCTGAGATCCGTTGACGCACCCGGTGCGCGGTCTCGATCGCTCCTCGCTTCTCGATCTTGCGCAGGACCGAGAGGACCAGCGGCTCATCGATCTCGCGGACGGGGAGTTTGCCGATCCAGGGAAACACTTCCTTCTCGAGGCTGCCGATAACGTCGCTTGCATGGATTGGCGTCCAGCGGCTCTCCTGTAGATCATACCAGCCCCGCGCGAGAGCCTCGAAGGTGTTTCCCGCAGCAACTGCCCGTTCGACTTTGGCCTTCTGCGCTTCAAGCCCCGGATCGCGTCCTTCGGACAGAAGTTTGCGCGCTGCGATCTTCCGGTCACGCGCCGCCTTCAGCGGCAGATCGGGGTAGCTGCCAAGAACGAGCCGCCGCTCCTTACCGGCAAAGCGGTACTTCATCCGCCAGCTACGGTGACCAGACTTGGTCACATAGAGGTACAACCCTTCGGAATCGGAGAGCTTGTAATCCTTGTCCTTCGCCTTGGCATTCTTGACGGTAAGTTCTGTGAGCATTGATGCCCCCGGATCTGTGATTGAGTGCCCCCGCAAACGCCCCCGGATGGGTGCGGTTGCACAAGGATCAAGCGAAACAAATAGGGAACGATTTTGGCCGCAGATCGGCAGAAATACAAGGAAATTGGGATGTTAGGGGAGCCTTGCAGATCGCAAAGTGGCGGAGACGGAGGGATAGGCCGCCGCTCGTCATAAATGTCCTTTAATCAACGCTTTGTGATAGAACCTTGTGTAGCAGGCGGGCGGATTGTGTATCAACAGTGCGTCGCGACTATTTGATGCTTCGGAAAGGTCCTGGGCGCCCACTTCGTGCGACATATGCATTCTACTCACCGCTCGAATGCCCAGAGTGTGGGGCGAGTATCACCTGAAACGTACAACGGGTGGGACGGTTGGCCAGCGCCGGTTAGCTTGAGGTAATGTGGATTGTTGAGGCGAGGGGCTACCTCACCTGCTCTCCCGAGATAGCTCCCAGTATTGCCCCAAGCGGCAACAGTCAGTGATGCCTCTTTGCTCAGCCTTTCAAGCCAGTGGTCGTTTTCTGGGCCAACCGGTTCCTTGGCTTCCATGAGTTCGGCTGGCGACGGCGTCCGGAAAGCAAACAGGTTGCCGACAATCAGGGAGCCGAAGCCCCAAGATTTGGCGAACGAGATGCATCGTCCGATAGTGCGGTCATCCTTGGTCGCATCTGCGGTCGAGGGGTTAAGCATGACAAAAAGGACCGTAGGGGCATCGTCCCACTTGCGCGAAAGTGAGTATCGATATCGGCCGCAAGATGAGATCGTCGCATCCGTTAGCATCATCTTTCCCCATAAAATGCTGAAATTGTCGGTCCAGTTTTGATATTGCTCCAGTGCAACTGGTTGCAAATATCCAAACATTTCAATTATATACTATGTGAGAGTGTTTGCCGAGTCCGATCTCCCGAATATCGCAGCCACCATTTTTGCTGCCTGCGCTGGCTCGGTTACGGGGCGGTGCTTTAGAGACCTTACCCACATTTGGCGTTCCTCATGCGACATGCGCTCTATAAGTGACTGTCGAAGCGACCAATGGGTTTGGTACTTATCTTTGTACTTGCCCGTTTGGTCCGCTGACAGTGCATCTACCCGGCAACTGATGATCCACATTGCAAACACATCTCGGGTAAAGAGCTGACGCGAATGCGCTGGCCATGCCTTCGACGCCCTTTGATACGGCCCTTCCCATTTGCTCGTTGTCAGCCCAGGGAGCCAGCCGTTTCCCGGCGAAGGGTCTCCGAGAGGACTTGCGGCATTGATTGGTTCATCCCCTGCGGCGCGCGTCGACTTTTTGCCGTAGACGGCCTCCTCGTGATCGTAGCCCCGTCTAAGGCGTTGGCGGATCGTGTTGGGATGTGTGCCGGTGCGCCGTGCCCAATCCGTCAGTGGTTTGATCTCGCCCCTCACGCTGAGCATGATGGTAATGGTCCGATTGTTCGCCTGCTGCCGCTTGTCGGCCCATCGTATCTTCCCGGGCGCATACTCCGGATCATCTGCGTCGATGCGGTCGATGGTCCAATCCCGTCCCGGGCGCGGTCCCATTTGGAGCAGGAAGTCTCGAAACGACCTGATGGATGCGGAGACCACGGCAACGCCTGACTTTTCACGCGCCAGCATCGCCCTATGGCAGTTCGCTGCGTATGGATGATCACGACGGAGCTCTGAGATCGTCTTGCTGGCGACTTCTCTTCTAAAGTCTTCATCCGTGTGCGGCACTGTGTACGGCGCTCCCTACCGGGAATATAGGAGGTGAAGGCGCTGCGCTATAAAACCATGATTTCTTTGGAATATTAAGCGAATCGCATTGTCACCAAGGCTCACACCTGTACACATCACTTTCACATGTGACAGACCTGTTGCAACTTGGATTGCTAGCCTCTTAATCAGCGGGTCCTAGGTTCGAGCCCTAGTGCGTCCACCATTCCTTTCAAGCACTTAGGCAACCGCAACTCTCCCGACCTATAGGCCGTGTCCGGCTGGTGTCCGATCATGTGGATACCGCTGAAATCGCTAAACTCTTATATCGGCGCAAAAATCCGAGATCGGCTTAACGCCCACCAGATGCAGTCTATCGCGGGCACGGGTGCAGGCGACGTAGAAAAGGTGGCGCTCAGTCTCGAATACCTCGCGCAGTTCGTCCTCGTCCGTCGCCTCATCGACGCGCGATTGCAGCGGCAGCGCCTCATCATCGCAAGCCATGACGATCACCGCCTTGAACTCCAGCCCCTTGGCGAGGTGCATAGTGCCGAGCGACACGCAGTCGCCAAAGTCCTCCACGCGCTCGGTCAGTTGCCGTGCCTCCAGACCAGCCACCGCGACGGCAGCCCGGCAGCGTGGTAGGTATTCGGCGGAGCGCACGAAAACACCGATCTCGGCGGCGCTGATGCCGTCATCAATGGCCGCGCGGAGATAGGCGGCGACCTTGGCGGTTTCGTCGGCCTGATCTGCACATTCCACAATCGTCGGCGCTGGCCCCTCGAACACGGATTGCGCCCCGGTCCTATCATCCTCAATCCCGTCAACGTCGCGGACCTTGGGCGGAAGCAACTGGTCAGCGGCCTCCCTGATCTGGCGCGACGTGCGGTAGTTGATCCGCAGGCTGGACGACCGGCCCCGGACATCGACGCCCAAGGTCAGCCACGAGAACGGAAGCTGGAAAATCCGCTGCCCGAGGTCACCGGCAAAGAAGTGCGCGTTTGTCCCCGTGGCCAGCGCGCCCATCATCCGCAGTTCGGCGACGCCCAAGTCCTGCGCCTCGTCTACGATCACGTGCGTGAAGGGTTTATCTGCTTTCGCTTTGGCGTCCGCTTCCACCACAGCGAACAACTGTGATGCCGTGACAAACCCACGCGCCGCCAGTGTGCGCCGTGCTGCTTCAAAGACCGGCCAGAGGGTTTCGCGCTGCTTCGCGCCGAGGCGATTGCGCCGCCCAATCCGGGGCACCTTTGCATAGCTGGCCACATCAGGCAGGTTCCATGCATCCACAATCTGCCGCCACTCCGAAAACACAAAGCGGGGTGACAGGTCCTTGTAGCCCAAATCAGCGATTGCGCGCTCCAGCGCGACCTGCTGGGCATCAATCGGGGCAAGGGTCGGCCTTCGCCCCGTCGCAAGCTGAAAAAGCTCTGACGCGGCATCCTCGAAGGAAGCAATCGACACGCGGGCCAACTTGGCCGGATCATCGGCAAGCAGGATCGCCAGTTTGGCGCGTAATGCGTTGGCCAGTGGGCGCGAGAAGCTGGTGAGCAGGACACGGGCTTGCGCATCCTCCCGGACGGCGCGAGCGGCGCGGTGCAGCGCGACGATGGTCTTGCCGGTGCCAGCCGTGCCGGTGACCCGCGCCGGGCCGGAAAAGTCGCGGTCCACAATATCGCGTTGCGACGGGTGGAGGAACACGCTCCACTTGTCCCACGGGAAGTCGAGGGCCAGCCGCAGTTCTTCTTCGCTGGTGATGGTCTGGACGCGGCGCAGAGTGTCCGGGTGAGCGAAGGGATCGGCGGGCGCAGGCTCCGGCGTTGGCAAGCGCCCCGTTGCAGCATAATCGAGCAGCGCCTCGGCGACTTCGGCTGGGAGCCGGTCGCTCATCTGGAAGAAGCGATCCTCGGTCCAGCCTTGAATGTCAGCGATCCAGTCAGCCGGTGCGCCAATGTCCAACAGGGCGTCTTCGGTCAGGCTGGCGAAGATTGGCGTTGCAACGGGTTGCAACTGGGTTGGCGCAGGTGCCGTGCTTGCCGGTTCTGGCTGTCGCGGTGCGAACAGCGGCCCAGCATCCTCGATCCGCTCGTGAACCTCCACGATCTGGATGGCACCAGTGCGCGGATGCGCTTCGATCCGGCGACGTTCGGCCCACGCATAGGCTTTGTCGTGGTGATCGACATAGGCCAGCATGAAGCTTGCCTCAGTCTTGTGGATGATAATCCGAATGTCCTGATTGACGCGGACGGACCAAAAGTTCGGATCGCGGCTGTTTGTCAGCCGGTGCATTTGCAGGCCCGGCTGGGCCGGGTTCAATTGCAGGTCGAACGCCGCAGTCTTCGCCTGCTTCTGCTCCTGACCGGACAAGCGGCCAAGAGCAGACGTGAAACTGTCGGCGATGTGAAAATTCATGAGCCGCGCCTCATGTCAGCGAGTGGTTCCGCGAACCAAGAGTGTAGAGGCCGCTGTGGACATCGAGAAGAGACCATCCCGAGCGTCCGCGAAGCAAATCTTGCATCAGGGCATTGTTCTCGTAGATCGCACCGGGCTCGAAAGCTTGATCATCCAATTCACTTCCCGCCGGGTCTCGTGTCAGCATGTTGACCTTTCGCAGCATTTTGAGCGCACCGTAGATTGGCCCTCCCGGCGGCAGCATCGGCGTCGGCTCAACCATCGTTGCAGCCAAGTTTGGCTGGGCGAAAAGTGCCACCATAAACATGGCGGTTGCGTTCCAGCTACCAATGTATCGAGGCCGCTCAGGGGAAAGGATGGGCGTCATCCATCGCTCCTGCGCTCGTCCCAACGTCTTGAGATTGTCAGGCAAAGCCTCTGGCAGCTTCACCTTCTGAAAAAGCTGGTAAGCACCTGAAAGAGAGAAATGGATGGGTTCGGCACCGCGCTCCAGATGGAAAGTGCAAGCCGTATGCAGATCGGTGCCGTTCCAGTGCTCCAACACGTTTACGGCTGCTTCGGTGAACGTGATATCGAATTTGGCCAGGTGTCCCCAGCTCAGGCCGATTGCGAAACATATGTGCCATGGGTTCCGACCAGGGAGCTGCGCGAAGTGTTCGGCAACCTCTTCGTAGGCAAAATGGTTCAAGTCCTTCCCGGCATTGTCCAACAAATCCTGAACCTTGCCGCGCGGCGGGCCGCCGCCCGGTCCACCGCCAAGCTCACAGAGCTTGTGAAAATCCCGCTGACACTGATTTATCGGTGACGGGAGGCCCGCTGTCTTCATACCCCAAACACCTTCATCACCTCGTCGCCGAAGTGGTTGATGACTTTTACCGCAATGCGACCGCTTTCCGGCCTGTCGAACGGGCGTGATGTGGCGCGGTTGAGCGTTGCCCATGCCTCTTCGTCGATCTCGGCCTTGAGCGCCGTTTTCAACTGCTTGTAAGGCTCGTTTGCGCCGAGGAAATAGGCGTGGCGGACGAAGAAGCTCTCTTCGTTATAGGCCGTGTCGATGAACCACGCGGCGATGCCCTTCACGTCGTTGCTCCGGACCTCGCCGGTATTGGGATCGTAGATGTCCACGCCGTTGACTCGCACGGCGATGCGGCCATCCGGTTCTTCCAGAATGTCGATGTCCGGCTCGCCGAACACGGTGAAGAGATTGCCCTTGCCGGTGTTCTTCAACTCGCCCGCCATGTGCAGGTCGGGGTTCATTTTGGCCTTCAGGATCGGTAACGGGCCAAGCCGGGTCAGTTCCGAGGCGTGGGCGTCGAAGGCGAAGCTGACGGCGATCAGCACGTCAAACCGGCTTTCGGCGGCCTCACGCGCAGCGGCGGTGAGATCGACGCGGGAGAGCGTGCCAAACTCCGGCCCGATGAAGATCGCGGCGCGGCGCTCGGTCTCGCCTTCCATGAACCGGCCTTCCGCGCCGATGTAGCCGCGCCCGGCATAGGGCGTCAGGCTGGTGAACTCGATGCGGTCGGCTCGGTCGGTCTGGTGAACACCAGCCGATTTAAGATGCTCGATCACCATTGTAGCGAAGTCGGTTTCCGACGTAGCCAGCGGCCCTCGTGTCCGCTTTCCTTCGGCGGCATCGACAACGTCGATCAGTTCCTCGGCATCGGCAGGCACGACGCGGTGTGGGGAGAGGCTTTCCACCGTGAACGGCCCAGCAACGCGCACGCGGTTCGGATCGGCATACGGTTTGTCATAGAGATATTCGACATCCGCCGCGCGGGCGATGGAAGCGTCGATCTCCTTTTGTCGGGCAATGCGCGCATCCCACCAAGCCTTGTGCACACCCGTGACATTGGATGACCAGCCGGCTTGCGGTTCGCGAGGTATTTCCCATTCCTGCCAGGTCTTGCCTGTGATCTCGTTCAGTTCTTTGCGCAGCGGTTCAAGCTTGGCCTGCCAATGGTCCCAAATCACGTCGATCTCGGCGTTGTTGGCAATGGACTTTAGGCCGATATGGGGAACGCGCTCATAAACGAACCCTTGTCGAACATCTCCGTAGGTCGGGCGGTCACTTGGCGGCTTGCCAGTAAGCTCCGCCTCCTTGCGCTTTCCGTCAGCACTGTCAGCGAGAAGATACCAAGGATAGCGCGCGGCCATCACGCGGGTACGCGCTAGCGCCAAGGCCACGCGGCTTGTGTCGATGGTAATCCATCGGCGGCCCCATTGCTCCGCAACGTATGCGGTAGTGCCGGAACCACAGGTGGGATCAATCACCAAATCGCCGGGATCAGTAGTCATTAGCACGCAACGCTTGATCGCCTCGGTTGCGGTCTGAACGACATAGATTTTGGGATCAGCGCGGCTTTGTATGCCGCCAATGTCTGCCCAGACATTAGTCAACGGGAACACTTCGTAGTCTTCAAGAAAACGCACATACCGGATTTTACGGCCACTAATCACGATACGATCAGCCTTCGCCGCTCGCGTTAGTCCCCTTAGATCTGATTTGAAGGTGCCCGCTCCCGGCGAAAATCTTGTACCTTGATATTCAAACTCGGCCAAATCGGCACCTTGCCTTGGGCGTTGGCTGGTAAGGTCGCTTGTGGTAAAAAGCTTGTGCTTTTGCCCGTCCGTAAGTTGCGAGGCTGGAATACGAAGTCCACTCTCGATCTGCGCCGATGTGTATTTCGTCGCGCCTTCCTCCCCTACGGTCTTTTCACCGAATATAGGGCGATATTTTAGTGCTTCGTTATTACGAGCATACCATAGTATAGTGTCATATACGTTAGACAAGCGTTCGCCAGACCCGCTGCTGGTCTTTACAAATGCGATTTGGCTGACGAAGTTAGTCGCGCCAAAGACCTCATCCATCAGCGCTCTTAGTCGATGTGCGTTCTCGTCCCCGATCTGAACGAACACTGAACCACTTTCATTTAGTAGTTCGCGCATTATAGTCAGCCGGTCGCGCAAATAAGTTAGGTAGCTATGGATACCTTCCTTCCACGTGTCACGGAACGCCTTTACCTGTTCTGGCTCGCGGCTAACTTCAGCTTGTTTACCGTCTTTTACGTCCCGGCTCTGTGTCGAAACCTGCCAGTTTGAACCAAACTTGATGCCGAAAGGAGGATCGAAAAAGATGGACTGCACCTTGCCTTTCAAAGCCTCGCGCTCGGCAAGGCTGGCCATCACCTGCAAGCTGTCGCCAAGGATCATCCGGTTCGACCAGTGCTGATCGTGCTGGTAAAACTCGGTGCGCGCCATCGGATCGGCTAGGCCGTTGAAGTCGGCAAACAGGTCCGGTGCGTCGCTGGCATCATCGCGCGCCGCCTTCGACTGGCGTACCAGATCGTCGATAATCGCCTTGGGGTGCACTTTCTCCTGAATGTAGAGCGGCGGCGCAGTGACAATCAGATCGGACCAGTCCTGCCGATCTTTGCCGCGCCACACCAGTTGCGCATCGCCAATCTCGATGGTGCCGCTCTCGGCAAGTTGCGCGACCTGATCCTTGGTCAGCGTGATGCGCACACCGTTCCACACGATCTGCGGATCAAGGTCAGCGTCCCGCTCCCGCACCTCGCCTTCGACCAAGGGCCGGGCGCGCGGATATGCAACGGGTTGCATCGGAGCAAGCTCCTCCTGCATCGCCGCCAGATCGGCCATCTCCGCCGTGGGAATGTTCCGCCGCGCATCGGCTTCATGGTTGAGCGTGGTGACCTGTTTCGGGCCTTTGGGGGGGCGGGCCATTATGGGATGTCCTTGTTCGTAATCACGCCGAGCAGGTCTTGCCGGGAAAGTTCCATGAGGATTTTGTCGAGATAGCGACGTTTGCTCGGGCCATACTCGTCGCCGAAAAGCTTCTTTCCGAGATCGTCCACGGCATTGTTGATCGTCAGAGCGTCCTCGATATTCGGCACGTTACTTTCTCGGATGTGTGGAGCCAAACCAATGGCTTTTACGGTCCGAACGAGGTGCAGGTCAGGCTTCACCGCAAGGCCAAAGTCGGTCATCAAATGCAACGTGGTGATGTGCCCCCAACCGCGACCGGCAAGCTCCTGTATGCGGGTAACGGTCTTTGGGCGATCAAGGCTTGCGAAGGACTTGAACGGATGGATTGGGTCTTCAGCTGCCAATGCGCGGAGAAGTCTCGCGCCGCCTTGAACGGCGAGGAGGCGGTGTCTTGCAATTCCCAGCGCATCAACGGCAGGAGCGGCACTGCCGGAAACATGAAAGTTTGAACGCTTGTTGTAACCACCCCTGTGTGTGATTGAAAATGCACCGTTGGGCGTGCCCCAGGTCCTCCAAGCGCCAGCCATGTATGGCTCCAACTTCCGCACTGACTGCACGCCCGTAGCCACACGTGTGTTGGCAAACAGCGGCTTGTCCCAGATCAGCGTCCAGCACTGATCAGCTGTAGCTGTGGCCGGATCGAGCACTGATGCGGCGAGATGCTGCGCCTCTTGCAAAGGGTTGATCTCGAGAAGGAGGTTTTCCCACGATCTCAGGGATGACAGGCCTATCGTACTCATCCGGGCAGCCCATCGACAAGCTTACCGAACGCGGCCTCGATCTCGAAAACGTCGGTAAACTCGGCAAAAGCCCAACGGCCATGCGTGCCAAGGTTGTTCACCCCCGGCACCCACATCGTTTTCATGGTCTCCGCCTTCAACTGCGCGTCACCCTTGCGGTAGCCCTTGGTCTCCAGAACGAGGTTCAGCAGGTCATCGGGGCCGTGCCCGTCATCGAGCCGAACGATCATGTCCGGGATGTAGCGGCGGGGTTTGGAGCCATCGCGGTATGGCACTTCTAGGCCAAGACCTTGGTTCTTCACGAAGGCAACGACGCGCTTGTGGGTTTCCAGAACGCGGGCAAGCTCTGCCTCCCACGGACTGTCGCACACGACGTGGCTGACATGGCTGCGGCGGGGATCGGTGGCGTAGATGGCCTTGCTGGTGGTGAAACCAACGTGGCGGGTTGAGCCTTTCGGGTTGTAGGGATCAAGGATGGCCTTGATCGCCTTCGGTCCATGTTCATACCGCTGGCAGGCAAGGAAGATACGCTCAGCTGCCTGATCCTTGATCTCCAGATAATCTAGCACGCCCATCGGCACGCCCTTGAGCACCAGGTAGCCGCCATCAAGCCATTCGCGCACGATGCGGCGGACCTGGCCGAACAGGTGCACCGGCAAGTCGCCGCTTTCATCGCCAAACCGCTTGAGGAGGTGCGCTGCAAGCGAATAGGCGATGGCGCTAGGGCGCTGGTCGCCGACACCTTTGGCGGTCAGTTCCTCGGTCGCGCCGACTATGCCCTGCATGGTGACACGCGAAGGCCCGATCATTTCGGGATCGACGATGAGGCGACTGTCCTCGGTGAAGCTGGCGCTGATCCGCTCTTCCGGTAGATCGACGCGGTAGCCCTCGACGCGCGGGAAGGTGATCTCCAGTTCCGGGCGTTCGGCTACCCGTTCCTTTACAGCATGGACCCGCGTGACGAGCTTCGGCGGGGTCGGCTTCACGATTACCGGCTTGGCAGTGAAATCAAACGGGATACCGAGCACGTCAGCGTACTCGACATCGAACAAGCCATGTTCGTTCAGTTCATAGGACTGGCGGCGAAGGCCGCGTCCGACGACCTGCTCGCACAGGAGTTGGGTGCCGAAGGCGCGAACACCGAGAATGTGCGTGACCGTGTTCGCGTCCCAGCCCTCGGTGAGCATCGAGACCGACACGACGCAGCGGATGCTTTCGCCCAATCGGCCCACGCGCCCAACCGTGTTCATCACCTCGCGAAGCAGTTCGGCATCGTCGATGTCGTCGGCATCCTCGACCCGCCCGGTGCGGTCCTGCCGTTCACGCCGAAACTGTTCGATCTCTGCCGAGGCCATCTTGCGAAAATCGGTGTCCAGCGCCTCACCGCTCTCAAGCTGGGCGCTGTCGATCAGCAGCGTCGGGGCACGCGCGATCCGGTTGCCGTGCTCATCGTAGTTGCGGAACAGTTCGAGGTGGCCGCGATGGACGTTGACCAGTTCGCCATCCTCGTTGGGGCGATCCCACCCCGAGATGTATTCGTAGATCAGCTTCGAGGTGGACGTGTTGTTGCACACCACGATGAACACGGGTGGCACGGGGATGCCTGCCCGCCGCCATTCCTCGTGAACCAGCACGTAGTGGTTATACAGGGCATCGAGAGCCGTCAGCAGCTTGGTCGGGAGTTTGAGCGGATCAAGCTCATCCGACTTCTTCGCGCCCTTCTTCGGCAGGTCTCTGCCGATGTGCTCCCACAACTTGCGGTAGATCGGCATGTCGGCAACGGGCAGGTTGTCAGCCACGGGCACGCGGGGCAGCTTCACGATGCCGCACTCGATGGCGTCCATCAGCGAGAAGTCGCTGACCACCCACGGAAACAGCGTGCCTTCGACATAGCCTGAACCGGCGAGGAAGAACGGGGTTGCCGACAAATCATAGACGGCCCGGACGCCGACCTTCTTTTTCAGCGCCTTGATGCCGTTGATCCAGAGCCGGGCAGCTTCCTTGTTTTCCTTCGCTTCGGCTTTGGCGTCGGCATCGTCCAGTTCCTCGACGCTGCCCTGCGGACGCTCCTCGTAGCAGTGGTGCGCCTCGTCATTGATGACGACGACGTTCTTCATCGACATCAGTTCGCCGCAGGCGCGCTGGAGCATCTGGCCTTCGCTCTCGATGGTCGTCAGCGCCTCGCCGCGCCCTTGGAGCAGCGCCTTGCCCACCTTGGAGACATCCATCGTCTCGCGCCGCTTGAAGGCGTGGTAGTTCGTGATGACGACCTTGGCCTTGGCGATCTCCGGCAGCATGTCCGAAGGCACCATGTCGCGGGTGCGGTAGTAGCTGTCCGGGTCGTCCGGCAGCAACACGCGCAGCCGGTCCTTGATGGTGATGCCGGGCGCGACGATCAGGAAGCCACGGCTGAAATGGCTGCTGGTCGGCGAGCGCACGGCATTGACCGTCTGCCACGCGATCAGCATCGCCATCACGGTCGTTTTGCCCGCGCCCGTGGCCATCTTCATGGCCAAGCGCAGCAGGTCCGGGCTGGATTGCTGATTGGCCCCTTCGATGTGCTTCCAGATGTGCGCATACCGCTTTTGCGTGCGGGCGACCTCGGTCAGCCAGATGACGGTTTCAACGGCCTCGACCTGACAGAAGAATGGCCGCAGTCCCTCCACCTCGGTGCGCCGCCAATGGTGGAGCAGCCGGGCCGTGGCAGGCGTAACGCCCCAATCGCGGTCGCTCGGCAACGAGCGCCACGTAGCGACGTGGGCGCGTATCTCGTTGATGATCGGCTTGGGGTTGTATTCCTGTTCTGCGTCCGTCAGCCCGGCTTCATCCTCGAACACCATCGAGGCTTGGGCTGCCTTCGCCGACCGGCGTTTCGGCTTGGGCACGGGGGTGATGAAGTCGCATGGCCGCCGCCCTTCGACCGGGGGCTGCTCCAGCGGTTGCCCGTCGTCATCCAGCGCATGATAACGCGAGGGCGGCTCATAGGGCGAGTTCAGGATGGGATGATCGAAGAACGACTGTGACACGTGAATACCTCTCGACCGCCTCTGTATTGATGAGGTGGCAGACCAGCACAAGCGTTAGAAAACTTAGATTACCGGGAAAATCCGAAGCCGGGGACTTCCATTAGCAAAACCCGTTCCTATGTTGCTGGGGCTGACTTGTCCCTCATTCTGGCTTGGCCCATCATGGGCGCAGGCACCGGAGGCGGGGACCA
>NZ_LJHZ01000130.1:0-2833 GCF_001296055.1 Novosphingobium sp. AAP93 | reverse complement strand
CAAGCGGCTCGAGCCCGCCGAGATCGAGGCCTATATCGCCGGGGGCGAGTGGCACGGCAAGGCGGGCGGCTATGCCATCCAGGGCAGCGCGGAAGGCTTCTGCGCGTGGCTGGCCGGGAGCCATTCGGGCGTTGTCGGTCTGCCACTTTACGAGACGCGCCGTCTCCTGCGCGCGGCGGGGCTGGCGATTGCCTGAGTGGCTGATCGAGGCGGGGATCGGCGAGGAACGCGCGATCCTTGTCGAACGGGGCGAGATACTGGCCGCGCGCATCCTTTGGGATGAGCCTTGGCGCGCGGGAGCGGTGGCGGAGGCGCGCCTCGTCAGCCGCATTCCCGGCACGCGCCGCGCCGTGCTGCGCCTGCCCGATGGCAGCGAGGCTTTGGGTGAGGGGTTCGATCCCGCGCTGACCGAAGGGCGCCCGGTCATGGTCCGCGTGACGCGCTCGGTGATTGCCGAGAAGGGCCGCACCAAACTGCCGCAGGTGCGTCCGGCGGCGGGTGAGGCGCCCCGGCCTGCGCCTTCCTTGCTGGAGGAGCTGGATGCCGGACCCCATCCGGTGCGGGACGTGCCGGTGCATGGTCGCGCCTTTGCCGAAGCCGGGTGGGACGATCTCGTCGCCGAGGCGCTGACGGGCGAAGTGGCGTTCGCGGGCGGCAACCTTGTCGTCAGCCCGACTCCGGCAATGACCCTGATCGATATCGACGGCCCGCCGCCGCTTCCCGCGCTGGCGCTGGCCGCGGTGCCGGCGATTGCCGCGGCGCTGCTGCGCTTCGATATCGGCGGGTCGGTGGGCATCGATTTCCCCTCGCTTGCGGAAAAGGCGCAACGCCGCGCGGTCGATGAGGCGCTGGTCGCTGCGCTGGAGGCCGCAGGCTGGCAGGGCGAGCGCACCGGGATGAATGGTTTCGGCTTCGTCCAGCTGGTTGCGCGGCTAGAGCGACCCTCGCTGGTCGCGCGTTTTGCCAGAGCGCCCGCCGCCGCCGCCGTGCGCCGATTGCTGCGGCAGGCCGAGCGCGTTGCCGAGCCCGGTACCCTGCTGCTCACCGCGCACCCCGCCGTGCGCCGCGCGATGCTGGCGGAATGGGAAGCCGAACTCGCCCGCCGCACCGGTCGCCGTCTGCAGTGGCATGAAGACGCGGCTCTTGCGCCCGCCGCCACCTTCGCGCAGGCAGTTGGCGCATGACGACACCCGCCGCTCCCATTCGCCGCTGCCCGATCTGCCGCAAGCCGCGCAGCGCCGAATACGCCCCGTTCTGCTCTACCCGCTGCCGCGACCGCGATCTCGTCAATTGGCTGGAGGAAGGCTACACTCTACCCGGCCCGGTGCAGGATCCCGAGGGCGATGTAGACTGAGGCAAGATGGCGCGATTTCGTCATCAAGGGGCTGGACAAGCCGCCACGCCTTCGCCATAGGCGCGCTTCCAACGCGCTGAGGCCCCTCGCCGGCCCTGCGAACAATGCCCGGGTAGCTCAGTTGGTAGAGCACGTGACTGAAAATCACGGTGTCGGCGGTTCGACTCCGTCCCCGGGCACCATTTGCCCTTCCTGAAGCCTCCGCAAAGCTCCACAGACGTCCAAGAAATGGCGGATTTCTGCCATTCTTCCAAGGCGCGCGTCCGGGTTTGATCCGGCTCATCCGGTTGCAGCCGAGGGCTTTCTCGATAAACTTGATGGTATCGGCTCCACAGCAACCTCCCGGTACCATCATGCCCCTCACTTTCACCGCAATTAATGCAGCAAAACCAAAGGATAAGCCCTACAAATTGGCCGACGAACGCGGTTTGTATCTGATGGTTATGCCCACAGGTGGCCGCCTTTGGCGAATGAACTATCGCTTTGATAGAAAACAGAAAACACTTTCTTTCGGGAAATTCCCCGATCTGTCTCTCGCAAAGGCCCGCGAGGTCCGCGATATCGCCCGCGAAGCCCTTGCGCTGGGACTGGATCCTGCAGAGGAGCGGAAGGCGAGAGAGCGCGAAGCCAGGATCAGACGGTCCGAGACGTTCAAGGTCATTAGCGATGAATGGCTGGATCGGCTGACACTTGAGGGCAGGGCCACCAAAACCCTCGCAAAGCTGCGCTGGATGATCGACATTGCGACACCTTTGCTCGGTAATCGCCCCATCGCCGACATAACTGTTCCCGAGCTGCTGCAGGTCCTCCGATCCGTCGAAGCGCGAGGGCGATACGAAACAGCGACTCGCCTGCGCAGCACATTCGGGACCATCTTCCGCTACGCCATCGCAACCGGGCGCGCACAGAGGGACATCTCCGCTGACCTGCGCGGCGCCTTGATCACTCCCAAGGTGAAACACCGTGCAGCCATACTCGAGCCGGCAGCCCTTGGCGGACTTCTTCGCGCAATCGACACCTACGATGGACAGCCGACCGTGCGGATCGCGCTACAACTGGCCCCGCACCTTTTCGTGCGGCCAGGTGAGCTGCGGATGGCCGAGTGGACCGAGTTCGATCTTGAAGCCAGGCTTTGGGTGATCCCAGTGGCAAAGACGAAGATGCGACGCCCCCATAAGGTCCATCTGACCGACGAGGTTCTAGCACTGCTCAAGAAGCTGCGACGCATGTCGGGCGACGGCATTTACCTCTTCCCTAGCGTCCGCACCCCCAAGCGACCCATCACCGACAATACTCTGAACGCTGCACTGCGCCGACTTGGCTACACCTCAGAGGAGATGACTGCCCACGGCTTTCGCGCAACAGCAAGCACGCTCCTCAACGAATCACGCAAATGGCATCCTGATGCGATCGAACGTCAGCTTGTTGATTGCCACTGAGAAGTGACCCGGGAGGGGCCGTAATTTCCACTGAGATTTG
>NZ_LJHZ01000013.1:0-12442 GCF_001296055.1 Novosphingobium sp. AAP93 | reverse complement strand
CCCGCCAGGCGCCGCGGTCCTGCCGCTCGAGCAGCGGCTGGAGCACGAGCTCGGCGCCGCGCCGGTCGCCCGCGATCACCAGGCTCAGCGCATAGCGGCGGCTGGTCTCGTCGTTGCGCCCCGCCGAAAGCGCGAGCTGGTATTCGCGCTGCGCGGCGGCGTTGTCGCCGATGAGATCATAGGCGAGACCGCGGTCGCTGGCCATTTCGGTCCGGTTGAACCCGGCTTGCTCGGCCAGATCGAACCAGCGGATCGCCTCGAACGGCTGGTTCGAGCGCAGCATCGCGATGCCCATCCGTGCGCGCACCCCGCCGGTGCCGGGCGCAACCTGTTCGGCGCGGGTGAGGAAGCCGATCGCCGCATCCGTGTCGCCCAGATCGAGTGCGGCGCCGCCGGCATCAAGCAAGGCGCTGATATCGCGCGGATCGCGGGCCAGCCGGGAAAGCGCGGCATTGAGCGTGCGCGTGGGGCTCGGCGCGATCGGCTGGACAACCGGGATCGAGGTGCTCGCGACCGGCTCGGTCGCATCGTCATCGACCGGGCCACCGCGCTGCTGCGCCCATGCCGGGTGCGCGAGGACCAGCGCCATGCCCAGAGCAAACGTCGAAGCACTGAGCCGGGGGGAGGAACGGGAAAAGCGGCAGATCATGGGGCCGACCTTATCGCGGCTTGCACGGACACGCCAGCCGCCCCCCGGCCGGCGTGTCTCCTGTGGCCGGGCGACCTGCGCCCGGCTGCATGGCCTTACTGGTTGTTCTGGCGGCCGAGGAAGCGCGGGATGTTGAGCGCGCTGCCATCTTCCGGATCGGCATCGTCCTCGCCCACGCGGCCCCCGCCGCGCGAGAGATTGGCCATGCGCTCGAACAAGGTGCTGCCCGGCGGGCTGCGCGGCGCGTCACCTGCCGGATCCGGCTGCGCGCGGCCGAAGCGGGGCGGGATCGGCTCCGCATCGTCCAGCCCCAGCGTGAGCTCGCCCGGCTCGTCGGCAGGCGGCGCGGCTTCCTCCACATCGTCCAGCCCCAGCGTGAGCTCGCCCGGCTCTTCGGCAGCTTCAGGCTCGGCTGCCACCTGTTCCGGCGCGGCATGGCCGGGCGGCGGCGCAAACGGCTGCGGCTCGGCCGCAACGGGCGCCGGAGCAGGTGCCGGTTCGGGCGCGGCGGGACGAGCAAGCCCGCCCGGGAAAGCCGGACCACGCATGCCGCCGGTCGCCACAGGGCGCGCGGCGCTGTCCGCCATCTCGCCGGTCTGCTCGATGCCGGTGGCGACCACCGAGACGCGGATCTTGCCATCGAGGTTTGGGTTGAACGCCGAGCCCCAGATGATGTTGGCGTTGGGATCGACCAGTTCGCGGATGTGGTTGGCCGCTTCATCGACTTCGAGCAGCTTCATGTCGTCGCCGCCGATGATCGAGATGATCACGCCCTTGGCGCCCTGCATCGAGACGCCGTCGAGCAGCGGGTTGGCAATCGCGCGTTCGGCGGCTTCGAGCGCGCGGTTCGGGCCCTCGCCCTCGCCGGTGCCCATCATCGCCTTGCCCATTTCGCCCATGACCGAGCGCACGTCGGCAAAGTCGAGGTTGATGAGGCCGGGCATGACCATGAGGTCGGTGATCGAGCGGACGCCCTGCTGGAGCACTTCGTCAGCCAGCTGGAAGGCTTCCTTGAACGTGGTCTCCGCCTTGGCGACGAGAAACAGGTTCTGGTTCGGAATGACGATCAGCGTATCGACGTGCTTCTGCAGCTCGGCAATGCCGCTTTCGGCCGCGCGCATGCGGCGCGTGCCTTCGAACAGGAACGGCTTGGTCACGACCCCGACCGTCAGCACGCCCTTGCGGCGGGCCGCTTCGGCGATGACCGGCGCTGCGCCGGTGCCGGTGCCGCCGCCCATGCCGGCAGCGATGAAGCACATGTGGACGCCTTCAAGCGCGCGCTCGATTTCCTCGATCGTCTCTTCGGCGGCGGCGCGGCCGACTTCGGGACGGGCGCCCGCGCCAAGGCCCTGCGTCATGTCGGGGCCGAGCTGGATGCGGTTGTCCGCGATCGAATTGTTGAGCGCCTGCGCATCGGTGTTGACGACGACGAAGTCGGCGCCCTCGATCCTGGCGTTGATCATGTTGGCGATGGCGTTGCCACCCGCCCCGCCCACGCCGATGACCGTGATGCGCGGCCGCAGTTCGTCGATGGCCGGCGGTCCGATGTTGATGCTCATAGCGCTCTCCCATGCGGGTCTGCGGGGGGCCGGAAATGGTGCCCCGGTAAATGTAACGTTAGCTTTGGCACGGATTGTTTGACCGAACCAAAGCTTCGACAGGTTTTTCCACAAGTAGGAGGGTTTAAGCCGCCTCCAACCATCAGAAATAGTCTTTCATCGCGCGCCAGATGCGCTGCAGCAGGCCGAGACCACTGTAGGATTGCGTAGGCCCCCAGGTCGGCCCGATCTTGCGGATGTCGACCGGATCGGCGGCGGCATAGAGCATCAGGCCGACAAGCGTCGAGGAACTGGGTGTCGCGTGGCCCGGCGGCAGGCCCAGCATCGTCGGCGGAGAGCCTATGCGCACCGGCCGCCCCAGCGCAGCCTGCGCGTAGTCGGCTAGGCCGGGAAGCTGTGCACCGCCTCCTGTCAGCACGACCTGCTGGCCGCGTTTGCCGTTGAAGCCGAGCGACTTGAGCGCGCGCCCGACCTCGTCGGTAAACACCCCCAGCTGCTGGGTGATCACCGAGACGAGCTCGGCGCGCGGGATGCGGTTCTTGTCATCGGCATGGCGCGCCATCGGGCCGCCCTGCTCGGGATCGCCCGGCGCGTTGACCGGGATCATCTCGCGGTGATCGGCGGGGCTGGCGAGCGCGGAACCGGCCATGCACTTCAGCCGTTCGGCCTGATAGCGGCGGATGCCGAAAGCCGAGGCAATGGCATCGGTGATGTCGGCCGAGCCGAACTGGATCGCCTGCATGCCGAGCAGCATGCCGCCCGCGTAGACCGAAACGGTGGTCACTTCCGCGCCGAACTCGATCAGCGCGACACCCAATTCGCGCTCTTCGGCGGAGAGGCAGGCATGGCCTGTCGCAACCGGCGAGCCGACGACCGCCTCGACGCGCAGGTGTGCGTTCTCGACCGTCTCCTTGAGATTGCGCACGGGCGCGCCGTCCGCGAGCATGACGTGGATATCGACCGCGAGCCGCTCGGCATGGAGACCCTTGGGATTGGGCACGCCATCCGCCCCGTCGAGCGTGTAGTGCGCGGGCTGGGCGTGGAGCACTGTGCGGCCATCGGGCTGGATCACCTCGCGCCCCGCAATCAGCAGGTGCTCGATATCGTCGCTTTCGATGCGCCGCCCGCCGATCTCGACTTCGACCTTGGCGGTCGTGCTGGCAAGCCCCGCGCCCGAGCAGCCGATCCACACGCTCTGCACGCTGGCATTGGCCATCTTCTCGGCGCGCTCGATCGCATCGCGCACCGAATGGGTGGCGGCGACCATATCCGTCACATAGCCGCGCTTGATCCCCTGCGACTGGCGATGGCCGGAACCCATGACCACCATCTCGCCGCCTTCGGTCAGCCCGGCGATGATCGCCGAGACGCGGAACGAGCCGAGATTGACGGCCGCGAAGACCTTGGTGATGCGGGGGGCAGCCATGGCCGGAAGATCAGTCCTGCGCGGTCTTGGCGATAGCGACTTTGGCCGGTGCAGCAGAGGCGACCGCGCTGCGGGCGGCTTCGGTCTTCGCCGCTGCGGCATTGGCCTTGGCCGTCGCTTCTGCGCGGGCGGCGGCGGCCACTTCGTCGGCGCGGCCGGGCACGCGCATGTAGATGCGGTCCGGATTGCGCATGTCGAAGCTTGCCACCCGGCCGCCGAGCAGACGGTCGACGCCGTCCATCCGCGCGAAGGTCAGCAGCGCGCTCGCTGCCTCGGTTTCGCCTTCGGGCAGCGCGACGACCTGGCGGGTCTTGAACGTCAGGTTCCAGCGCCGGTTGCCGACCCATTCGGCTTCCGCCACCTGCGGGCGAATGGCGGGCGCGGCATCGAGCAGGTGAACCAGATCGGGCACGCGCGCCTCTGCACCATTGCCGGAAAGGACGAGCAGGCCCTTGGCCTTGGCCGGGTTCACCGCCTCGAGCGGATGACCGGTCTCGTCGATCAGGGTAAGCTTGTTGTCACGGCGCAGCACCGCGTGGGGACTGCGCTCGACCACATCGACCACCAGCGTATCGGGGAGCTGCCGCGAGACGCGAGCGTCCTTCACCCACGAAAGCTGGAGCAGCTCATCACGCAAGGCGGCGATATCGAGCCGCGACATCGCCTGATCGCGCTGGCCAAGCACTTTCTCGTAGATCTTCAATTCGTTCATGCGGTTGACGCCGCGCACTTCGACGCGCTTCACCTCGAACCCGGACTTGCCGGCAATCTGCGCCATCTGGGCTTCGGCCAGCTGCGGGACGCCCGCCATGCTGGCGACGACCCACATCAGCACCGCCGCGCCGCCGAGGATGATCACCATCAGGATGCGGTGCAGCGTCTCCTCGCTGAACGGCATCCACTGCATGATCTGATCGAGCACCGAACCGGTCTGGCGCCGCGCGGCATGAACCTTTCGCTTGGTTCCACTCGCCGCCGCGACCTTGCGCACCGTCTTTCCGCCCCGGCGAATGGTCTGCGCCATGGCTCAGGCCTCCTTCTTCGCATGGGCGAGCGCGTCGGCGACAATCGCCTCGACCAGATCGCCATACTCCATGCCCAGCGCCTTGGCCTGTTCGGGCACGAGGCTGAGCGGGGTCATGCCCGGCTGGGTGTTGACCTCCAGCAGGAACAGGCCCTCCACGCCCTGATCGTCATCCCAGCGGAAATCGCTGCGGCTGGTGCCCTTGCAGCCCAGGAGCTGGTGCGCGCGCAGGGCGATATCCTTGCAGGCCTCGGCTATCTCGTCGGGGATCTCCGCCGGGCAGATATGGTCGGTCATGCCGTCGGTGTACTTGGCATCGAAATCGTAGAAGCCGGACTTGGGCTTGAGCTCGGTGACGAGGAGCGCCTTGTCCACCAGCACGGCGGTGGTGAGTTCGCGGCCGCGGATGAATGGTTCGGCGAGGAGTTCGTCGAACTCGTTCCAAGGGCCGACGCTGTCGCGGCTGATCGGATCGCCGTAGTTGCCGTCCTTGGTGACGATGGCGACGCCGACCGAGGAGCCTTCGTTGACCGGCTTCAGCACATAGGGACGCGGCAGCGGATCGCGCTCGAACAGTTCCTGCGTCTTGACGATGCGACCACCGGGCATGGGGATGCCATGGGGAACGAGCGCCTGCTTGGTCAGCTGCTTGTCGATGGCGATGACCGACGTGGCGAGGCCGGAATGCGTGTAGGTGAGGCCCATCAGGTCCATCAGGCCCTGCACCGTGCCATCCTCCCCCGGCGTGCCATGAAGCGCGTTGAACACCACATCGGGCGCCGCCTCGGCAAGCTTCTGCGCGACATCGCGGCCCATGTCGATGCGGGTGACGCGGTGGCCCTTGGCCTCAAGCGCCTTGGCCACGCCCTCGCCGGACATGAGCGATACGGGGCGCTCGCTGGACCAGCCACCCATGAGGACCGCGATGTGGAGTTTGGGAAGTGTCACGGCCGGCCTACTCGCTGAATTTCCCACTGCAGTTCCACACCCGAGAGTTCCTTCACGCGGCGGCGGACTTGCTCACCCAGCGCTTCGATATCGGCGCTGGTGGCCTCACCGGTGTTGATGAGGAAATTGGTGTGCTTTTCGGAGACTTGCGCGCCGCCCAGCATGAGGCCCCGGCAGCCGGCCTTGTCGACGAGTTCCCACGCCTTGGCGCCGCCAGAGAGTTCAGGGGGCGGGTTCTTGAAGGTGCTGCCGCCGGTCTTGCTGCGCAGCGGCTGGCTGGCTTCGCGCGCGGCGGAGATGCGGTCCATTTCAGCCTGGATCGCTTGCGCTTCGCCCGGGTGGCCCCGGAAGCGCGCGGCGACGACGACGCAGCCATCGACGAGGTCCGAATGGCGGTAGGTGTAGCCGAGTTCGCTCAACGGCAGCGTGGCGATCTCACCCGAGCGGATCACCACGTCGCAATCGATGAGGATATCCTTGACCTCGCGGCCATAGGCACCGCCGTTCATGCGCACGAATCCGCCCACGGTGCCGGGGATCGAGCGAAGAAATTCGAGACCGGCAATGCCGTTGTCACGCGCGGTGCTGGAGACGAGGATGCCCGAGGCCCCGCCGCCGCAGTTCAGCGTGTTCTCATCCACCTTCTCGACTTGCGCAAAGGCCTTGCCGAGGCGGACGACGACGCCGGGGACGCCGCCATCGCGCACGATCAGGTTGGAGCCGAGGCCGAGCGCCATGACGGGGACATCGGGCGCGAGACCGTCGAGGAAGTCCTGCAGATCGGCCACGTCTTTTGGCTCGAACAGCCACTCGGCGGTGCCGCCGGACTTGAACCAGACGAGCGGGGCTAGCGGGGCATTGGGGGTGAGCTTGCCGCGAACGTTGCGCTGTAGTGCTTCGACAAGCTCAGCACGAGCGGACTGGGAATAGGAACTCCCAACATCCGCTCGTCCTGAGCTTGTCGAAGGACTATCCGCCGAGGCTTGCGTCACGCCGCCCCCCGCTGCTTCGCAATCGCGCCCGCCAGACCGGCGGCCCACTTGGTGATATCGCCCGCGCCGAGGCAGACGACCATGTCGCCCGGCTGGACCACGCCTGCAAGTTCCACCGCAAGCGCATCGGCGCCCGCGATCAGGTGCGCCGAGCGGTGCCCGCGCGCCTTGATGCCTTCGACCATCGCCGCGCTGTCCACGCCCTCGATGGGCTGCTCGCCCGCCGGATAGACCGGGGCGGCATAGACCACATCGGCATCGTTGAAGGCGCCCTGGAAGTCTTCCATGTGATCGCGCAGGCGGGTGAAGCGGTGCGGCTGGACGACGGCGATGACGCGGCCCTGCACCCCCTCGCGCGCGGCGGCAAGCACCGCGCGGATCTCGACCGGGTGATGGCCATAATCGTCGATCACGGTGACACCATCGACTTCACCCACCTTGGTGAAGCGGCGCTTGACCCCGCCGAACTTGCCGAAGCCGGTGCGGATCAGCTCTTCCGACACGCCCATTTCCACCGCGACGGCAACGGCGGCGAGCGCGTTCTGCACGTTGTGGCGGCCGGGCATCGGCAGCTCGATGCCCTCGATGCGGCGGAAGCTGCCGTCGCGCTGGCGCAGCACGGCGGTGAAGCGGTTGCCGCCCGGGATCGGGGTGACCGCCTCGCCGCGCACGTCGGCCTGCGCGGAAAAGCCGTAGGTCACCACACGGCGATCACGCACCTTGGGGATGATCGCCTGCACTTCAGGATGGTCGATGCACAGGATCGCCGCGCCGTAGAACGGCACGTTCTCGATGAACTCGACGAAGCTGTCCTTCACCCGCTCGAACGAGCCGTAGTGATCGAGGTGCTCGGGATCGATGTTGGTGACGACCGCCAAGGTGCCATCAAGCCGCAGGAACGAGCCGTCGCTTTCGTCGGCCTCGACCACCATCCAGTCGCTGTCGCCGAGGCGCGCGTTGGAGCCGTAGGAGTTGATGATGCCGCCGTTGATCACGGTGGGATCGATCCCGCCCGCATCGAGCAGGCAGGCGACCATCGAGGTCGTGGTGGTCTTGCCATGCGTGCCCGCCACCGCGACGGTGTTCTTGAGCCGCATCAGCTCCGCCAGCATTTCGGCGCGGCGGACGACGGGGACGCGAGCTTCAAGCGCGGCGACGACTTCGGGGTTGTCGCGCTTTACCGCCGTCGAGGTGACGACAACCGCCGCGCCCGCAACGTTCTCCGCGCGCTGGCCGATCATCACCGGAATGCCGCGCTGGCGCAGGCCATCGACGACATAGCTTTCCGCCATGTCGGAACCCTGCACGCTGTAGCCCATGTTGTGCATGACCTCGGCAATGCCCGACATGCCGATGCCGCCGATGCCGACGAAGTGGATCGTGCCGATCTCGGTGCCGACTCCCTTCATTGCGCGGCATCCGTTGCGCCAGCGTGCTTCGACAGGCTCAGCACGAGCGGTGTTGGGGTCATCGCAAAGGTCCGCTCATCCTGAGCTTGTCGAAGGATCATTCCGCTGTCTCCCGCGCAAGTGCCTCACGCGTGGCGGGAGCAGCAGCCGCGCCTTCCATGCGGATCACGTCCATCAGCGGGACGCCGCCGAAGCCCTCGACGAGATCGGCGAGGTCGAAGACCGCATTGGGCAGGCCGCAGTTCCACGCGGCGTGGGCGGCATTGGCGAGCGAGGTGGGATTGAGCGCCATGGTCTGGATCTGTTTGGCGAGTTCCTTGGGTGTGAAGCCTGTCTGCCGGATCGCCCGCGCCCCGCCGGCCTTGACCATCTCGCGCGCGTTGACAGCCTGGTGGTCGTCGGTCGCGATGGGCAGCGGGACGAGGATCGCCGGGCGACCGACCGCCGTCAGTTCGGCAACGGTCGAAGCACCGGAGCGGCCGATGAACAGGTGCGTTTCGGCGAGGCGGCTCGCCATGTCCTCGAAATAGGTGCCGAGTTCAGCGGGGATCTGGTGCCCGGCATAGCGCGCGCGCACGGCTTCGAGGTCTTCGGGCCGGCACTGCTGCGTCACCTGCAGGCGGTGGCGCAGCGCGGGCGGGAGCATGGCAAGGCCATCGGGCACGACTTCGGACAGCACCGAAGCGCCCTGGCTGCCGCCCGTGACCAGTACGCGAAACAGGCTGTCCTCGCTGAACGGCGGGAACGGCTCCCCGCGCAGCGCGAGGACTTCGGCGCGCACCGGATTGCCGACGCGGTGGACCTTGCCCCAGAGCTTCGGATCGAGCCGCTCGACTTCCATGTAGGCCGTGGCGATGGCATCGACGCGCTTGGCCAGCAGGCGGTTGACGCGCCCCAGCACGGCGTTCTGCTCGTGGATCACCGTGGGGATCTTCGCCGAACGCGCGGCGAGCAGCGCGGGCAGCGCGGGATAGCCGCCGAAGCCTATAACACAGGACGGCTGGAAGCTTTCGAACAGGCGCAGCGCCATCGCTCTGCCGCGCCAGATCGCGGCGAGGCCCTTGGCAAGCGCAATGGGGTTCTTGCCGAGGCGGCCCGCAGGCAGGACATGCGCGGGCAGGAACGAAGGCTTGCCCGGGATCTTCGCGCCGCGCTCATCGGTCACCAGCGCGACATGGTGTCCGCGCCGCTCCAGCTCGACCGCCAGCGCGAAGGCCGGCAGCAAGTGCCCGCCGGTGCCGCCCGCCGCGAGGACAAAATGGCGCGACACGCCGGGAATAGGATTGGTCATGTGCGCACGAGCTCCCTGAGGTCCGACGTCTCGCGCGAGAGATAGGGATTGCGCCGCGTGATGGCGAGGAGGAACCCGACGCCGAGCAGCAGCGCGATGGTGGAGGAACCGCCATAGCTGATCAGCGGCAGGGTCATGCCCTTGGACGGGAACAGCTGCAGATTGACGAGGATGTTGATGAACGCCTGCCCCGCCAGCTGCGCGGTGAGCCCGGCGGCGGCGAGCACGGTGAAGAGGTCTTCCTCGTCCGCCAGCCGCATCATCACCCGGATCACGATGGCGCAGTAGAGCACCACGATCAGCGCGCAGGCGATCAGGCCGAATTCCTCGCCGATCACCGAGAAGATGTAGTCGGTATGCGCCTCGGGCAGCGCCATCTTGCGGCTGCCGAGCCACAACCCGCTGCCGCTCCAACCACCGCTGACGAGGGTGCGCATGGCAAGGTCGACCTGGTCGAATTCGCTGCCGCCCGAGAGGAACGCGTCGATGCGGTGCGTGGCATTGGGGTAGAAGAAATAGGCAAGGATCACGCCCGCAATGCCCCCGGCAATGCTCCATCCGACTTTCTTGAGATCAAGACCAGACAGCAGCACGAGCACGAACCACACGCCGCCGAACAGCACGGTCGAGCCGAAATCGGGCTGCGCCATCAGCAGCGCGGCGATCAGCAGCATCAGGCCGATGGTGATCGGGATCACGGGAATGTTGGGATCGCGCACCTTCCACGAAAGAATCCATGCGACCGCAATGGCAAAGCCGGGCTTGAGGAATTCGGACGGCTGGAGGCTGAACCCGATCCACAGCCAGCGCTTGGCGCCCTTCACTTCGTTGCCGAGGAAGGGCACGAGCACGAGGGCCACGAGCATCGCCGCGGCGAGAATGATGGCGAGCCGGCGCGTGGTCTCCTTGGGCAGAAGCGAGGCGACGAACATCGCGAAGAGCCCGACCGCCAGCCAGCGCAAGTGGATCCAGAAGAAGTAGAGATCGCCGAGCGACTTGATCTGTGTCGAGAGGCGGTGCGCGCTGGCCGGGGAGGAAGCGGCGACCGCGACAGTTCCCACGGTGACAAGCATCAGCACCAGCGCAAGCAGCACGCGGTCGATCTCGCGCCACCAGATGACAAGTTCGCTGCGCCGGGTACGGCGATAGCGGTTGGTGCGCGGGGCGATGCGCACGCCGCCGCCGGGCAGCGCGGTGGCGACCTGCCGGGTGGGCTGGACCGAGTTCATGCCGCCCCCTTCTCGGCGATCAGCGCCGTGACGATCTGCCGGAAGCAATCGCCGCGCGCTTCGAAATCGCGGAACTGATCAAAGCTGGCGCAGGCGGGCGAGAGCATCACGACATCGCCGGGCTCAGCCGCGTCCATCGCCTGCCGCACCGCATCGCCCAGCATCTCGCTGCGCTGGACGGGCATGAGCGGTTCAAGGATCTCGGCAAAGCGCGGGCCGGCCTCGCCGATGGTATAGGCCTGCACGACGTGGCCGAAATAGGGGGCACAGGCGTCAAGGTCGTCGCCCTTGGGGAGGCCGCCGAGAATCCAGTGGACGCGCGGCCATGCGCCGAGCGCGGGCGCGGTCGAGGCGGGGTTGGTCGCCTTGCTGTCGTTGATGAAGAGCACGCCGCCCGCCTCGGCGACACGCTCCATCCGGTGCGGCAGGCCAACGAAGCTGGCGAGCGCGGCGCGCCAGACCGGCTCGGCGATCCCGAGGCGCTTCGCCATGGCGACGGCGATGGCGGCGTTCTGGAGGTTGTGCGGGCCTTGCAGCGAGGGCCAGTCGGCTTGCCCCGTCAGCGCGGCGGGATCGACGACTTCGACATCGCCTTCCGGGCGCGCAGCCGCAATCGCGGCGGCGATGCGGCGGGTATCGTCATCGCCGCAGCCGAACACGGCAAACTGGCCCGCCTGCTGCATCTGGAAAAGCCGCGCCTTCGAGGCACCGTAGCCTTCATAGCCGTCGTAGCGATCAAGGTGATCGGGGCTGAGGTTGATGAAGGCGGCAAGATCGGCGTGGAGGCTGTAGGTCAAGTCGATCTGGTAGCTTGACAGCTCCAGCACATAGACCCCGCCTTCAGGCAGCGGCGGCTGGCCAAGGATGGGGAGGCCGATATTGCCGCCCATTTCGGTCGGGAGGCCCGCTTCCTTGACGATGTGATGCATCAGCGAAGTCGTCGTCGACTTGCCGTTGGTGCCGGTGATCGCGACGACCTTGTGCGGCGGCAGGCTGGCGCGGGCCTGCGCGAAGAGCTCGATATCGCCGATGATCGGCACGCCCGCCGCGCGGGCGTGCGCGGCGATGGGGTGGCGATTGAGCGGCACCCCGGGGGAGACAACCATACCGTCAAAGCCGGTGAGGTCGATCGTCAGCGGGTCTGCAATCGTCGCGCGTCCCTCGACCGCCGCGCGGGCATCCTCGCGCCCGTCCCACGCTGTCACGTCCGCCCCGCTTGCCAGCAGCGTATCGACGCTGGCGAGGCCTGAACGCGCGAGGCCCAGAACGGCGTAGCGTTTGCCGCTGAAGGCGGGGGACGTGATCACGGCGCGCTTACCGCACCTTCAGCGTGGCAAGGCCGATCAGCGCGAGCACGATCGAGACGATCCAGAAGCGGATGACGACGGTCGATTCCTTCCAGCCCAGTTGCTCGAAATGGTGGTGGATCGGCGCCATGCGGAACACCCGCTTGCCGGTCCGCTTGTAGACGAAGACCTGCACGATGACCGAGACCGCTTCCATCACGAAGAGGCCGCCGACGATGCCAAGCACGATTTCGTGGTGGATCGAGACAGCGATGACGCCGAGCGTGCCGCCTAGCGCCAGGCTGCCGGTATCGCCCATGAACACCGCGGCAGGCGGCGCGTTGAACCACAGGAAGGCCAGCCCCGCGCCCATCACCGCGCCGCAGAAGATCGAAAGCTCGCCCGCGCGCGGCACGTGCTGGATGCCGAGGTAGTGCGCATAGTCGACGCGGCCGGCGAGGTAGGCGATGATCGCGAAGGTGCCTGCCGCGATGATCACCGGCATCGTCGCGAGGCCATCCAGCCCGTCGGTGAGGTTCACCGCGTTGCCCGCGCCGACGATCACGAAAGCGGCGAACAGGTAATAGGCCGGGCCCATCGGCACATAGAGGTTGCTGAAGATCGGCAGG
>NZ_LJHZ01000129.1:0-2066 GCF_001296055.1 Novosphingobium sp. AAP93 | reverse complement strand
CGGCTTACCCACGCCGCATCACCTCGTATTACAACGCCAGACACCCCGTAGCACAACGTTTACACAGCAATATCAACCACTTGGCCGCAAACCAGACCAACGGGCGCCGTGTAGGGTGTGCCGTCAAGTCCATCACTTCCGGGTCACGATCCAGGGAACGAGCCTGAACCGGATCAAGGGTTTTGCAAAGCCGTTCCGGCAGGGACCAGGCCCGCGCAGCATGGCGTAGCCCTGACGGCGCGCACCGTGCGACAACAGACCGCAAGCCGCCATTTACGGCAAGACCGCACATTGCCCCACGCCGACGCACATTGCGGCGGGCGCAGCGCAACCCCGCACAACTCCGCCATCGCCACGACCGCAACGGCAAGCACACCGTGACGCCTTTTATCCTGCCTTGCCGGATCGATCACCCTCCGGACCACCCCGTCACCCATGGCACCCAGCCATAAAGCGCGGGATTGCGCGGGTTTTGCTGTCACCCGCAGGGCGCTGGACGACATGGGTGCCAGCGTCCGTGTCCGGCGGGTGCCATGGCACCCAGCGCAACCCCATGACAACGCGCCGATTTCCGGCGCAGCACCCGTGCGTACGGTGCATTACATTCTCAACGCCAAAGGCGTGTGTCGCTGCCACCGCGCGAGCCTGCTCGTGCGCCCGTCAACCACAGTCGAGGAGGGTAACACAGCGTGGCCATCAAGGTGCCTGTGATAGCAATTCCACTCGAACGAACTGCCTTCCGGCCCCAAAGCCCACACCAGTTACACTGACCTCGTATTTCTCCCCCGACTTCAGCGCATTCGGCTTCTGCAGCAAATAATAATGGGGCGGGAGATTCGGGTATGTAAATCTATTTACACAAAAATCTCGACGCCCCTCTTCTAGATATATATCCCAGTCGGGGTGGATTTTTCCGCCAAATGTGTGACTAATGGAAAGTCCATATACACAAGGGCGTTCATCGCCTTCCCTAGATATTCCAATATGTATTTTTCCATCACTCGCCTGATTTAGATCGATATCAGCAGAGCCCTGACAAGCAAGGAGCATGAACATCGGAATTAAGCCGAATAATTTCACACGATGACCTTTAGAAGCCATATATGCCCGATCCCTGCAATCTTCTCGCAAGTGATTGCATTGCAGGTGCGCTCGATGGGACATTCCCAGCCCGCAGTCGCGCATAATCGCCAACCATTTGGGCTTGACCTTCTAGGGTCTCAGTGCGGAATGTCGTGCTCCTAGACTGATAATCATAGACCTTGTTTCTATCGAAACCATTATTCTTGAGATCAACAGCGTACTTTGCGCCAAATCCCGAAAATCCAAGCGTCTGATATTGCAGAACATGCGTGAATTCATGGAGAAGAGTTTCAATTCCCGCTCGGCTCGATGAAAAATCATTTAAGTAATTTTTACCGATATAAACCGTATTTCCTTCTGTGATGGCTGGATTGCCGCCCAGATTGAATGCTGTCAGCGCATCAGGGTTGTACCCTGGCCCATTGACAATTCTGACATCGCTTAGATCAATCTCGCGGCCGAAGGCATCCCGAATCAATTTGTATTCGCCAGAAGTCAGCTCTCTAGCGTTCGGGCCGCGCATGGAATCAGCAAGGGCATTCGCAGCATTGCTAGGGAGATTTCGGAGGTTATGCGCCAGCTCCTGCCGTTTGTCCTCCAGATCGCGGAAGATGCTTTCCCCTGCATCCCTGATCGGATTCCAATTTTGTCCGTCGGAGGCGTAGGCCCCATATAGCATCGGCGTGAAGCTATGGTTCTGCCATCTGCTCCCGGTAACTACAATCTCATCAGTTAGCGCATCAGCGCCCCTGTCGGTATTCTCGCTGCCCTGCGTGCCGCCCTTGCCGGAGGTTGAGTTCTCAGATTTCCCAGAATTCTTGCCCCCAGCCTTGGGCTTGCCATCTCCGGCCACCGCGTCCGCCACAAGATTCCCTATCGTATTGGCGAGTATAGGTGCCCCGACGCGGGTTTGGGCGCGGCGGCGGATTTTTCCGAAGCGATACAGCGGCTTGTCAGCGCTCCACGCGGGCGCGAAGCGGCGC
>NZ_LJHZ01000128.1:0-10060 GCF_001296055.1 Novosphingobium sp. AAP93 | reverse complement strand
GGCGGGGCTCGCCGCTGCCGCTCTTGAGCACCATGACTTCGCGCAGCTGGACGCGCTCGAAGGTGGTGAAGCGCGCGCCGCACGCTTCACACTGGCGGCGCCGGCGGATCGAGGTGTTGTCCTCGCTCGGCCGGCTGTCCTTTACCTGGCTTTCCTCATGGGCACAGAACGGGCAACGCATTTAGGGTCAAAACTCAAGCTAGATTGGCAGAAAGATAGAGGCTTGTAGCATCTCTAGAACTCTAAACATGATCATTTCATTTGACCAAGTTTCTGCAAAAACTGCGTATCAACGAATTTTATCAACGTTGCCTTGCCCGTTGTAAACTTTGGATCATTGTTTGTCCCAAAGTAGCAAACATCTGTACTCCTTATTGGAGTACCAAATGAGTTTTCGGCATCGTACTCAACATATACAGATTTAAATGGCGCAGAGACTTTGGGGAGTTTATCTCTGAAATCATGAAACTCGAGTGAGATCTTGTAGGTTTTGTACAGGTCTTCAATCTCTTTGAGTGCATTAGGGCTATCAAATTCGGAGATTTTGATAGCTTTATATGTGCTTGGGGCTTTGAGGCCGCTCTGCAATGCAGACTCGCACTTTGCTACCTCTTCGCTTTTAAAACTGTCACAACTCGCGACAAGCATGAGAGGGAGTAGCAGTGCTAAGCGCATTTGCAGTCTCCATTTTATTCGGACGGACGGGGCGAAGCACCTAAACTAACAGTATATCCGAGGTTGGCATAGTCTCACTTGATTTTGTTTCAACTGACTTGATCGTCGATTTTACTTGATCCGCTGATAGAGCGCAAACCCCGCGCCCGCGACAAGGCCCAGCGGCAGCGAGACGAACGGGAGCAGGGCGCCCGCCACTGCTCCGATGCCCGCGCCGACGAGGACCGGCTTGGTCGAGGGGTGGTCCATGCCCTGCTTGGCCATGCCGCTGATTTCTTCGGTGGCGCGGCCGAGAAGATCGTTGCTGTCTGCCATGTCTTACAACTCCGGATAGATCGGGAACTTCGCACAAAGCGCTTCAACCCGTTCGCGGACGCGTTGTTCCACCTGACCATCGCCTTCATCGCCATTGCGCGAGAGACCATCGACGACTTCGGCGATCAGCGCGCCGATCTGCCGGAATTCGTCCTCGCGGAAGCCGCGCGTCGTGCCCGCCGGGGTGCCGAGGCGGATGCCCGAGGTGACGAACGGCGAGCGCGTGTCGAAGGGGATGCCGTTCTTGTTGCAGGTGAGCCAGGCGCGGTCGAGGCCCTTTTCAGCGGCCTTGCCGGTCACATCCTTGGGCGTGAGATCGACGAGCATCGAGTGGTTGTCCGTCCCGCCCGAGACAATGCCGAGGCCGGCGTCCTGGAGGCTGGCGGCAAGGGCGCGGGCGTTGGCGACGACCTGATGCGCATAGGCCGCGAACTCGGGCTTGAGCGCCTCGGCGAAGGCGACGGCCTTGGCGGCGATGATGTGGACGAGCGGGCCGCCCTGCATGCCGGGGAACACCGCCATGTTGATCTTCTTGGCGAGCGCTTCGTCATTCGTGAGGATCACGCCCGAGCGGGGCCCGCGCAGCGACTTGTGCGTCGTGGTGGTGACGACATGCGCGTGCGGGATCGGCGAGGGGTGCGCGCCGCCCGCGACGAGGCCCGAGATATGCGACATGTCCACGAGGAGGTAGGCGCCGATCTCGTCAGCAATCGTGCGGAAGGCTTCCCAGTCCCACACGCGCGAATAGGCGGTGCCGCCCGCGATGATCAGCTTGGGCTTGTGCTCGTGGGCAGTGGCGCGGACGGCGTCCATGTCGATCTGGTGATCCTCGCGGCGCACGCCGTAGGCGACCGGCTTGAACCACTTGCCGCTCATGTTGACCGGCGAACCGTGGGTGAGGTGGCCGCCCGAGTTGAGGTCGAGGCCCATGAAGGTGTCGCCCGGCTGGAGCAGCGCGAGGAACACGGCCTGGTTCATCTGGCTGCCCGAATTGGGCTGCACGTTGGCGAATTCGCAGCCGAACAGCTTCTTGGCGCGCTCGATGGCCAGCGTTTCCACGACGTCGGCATACTCGCAGCCGCCATAGTAGCGCTTGCCGGGGTAGCCTTCGGCGTACTTGTTGGTGAACACCGAGCCGGCCGCTTCGAGGCAGGCGAGGCTGGTGATGTTTTCCGAGGCGATCAGCTCGATCTTGGTCTGCTGGCGGTGCAGCTCACCGCGGATCGCGGCATAGACTTCGGGATCGGCGGCTTCGAGGTGCTCGGTGAAGAAGCCGGCTTTGCGGATTTCCTGCGCGCCAAGGTTTTCTGGTGCTGCAATGTTCATCGGCGGGGCTCCTTATGCGAGGGCGGGGGAGGAAAGCTTGGCGACACGGGCCTGGTGGCGGCCACCGAGAAATTCGCCGGCGAGGAAGGCTTCGAGGCAGGCCTTGGCCATTTCGGGGCCGACGAGGCGGGCGCCCATGGCGATGGCATTGGCGTCGTTGTGCGAGCGGCAGAGTGTGGCCGAAAGCGGTTCGCTGACGAGGGCGCAGCGCAGCGCCGGGTGGCGGTTCACCGCGATCGAGATGCCGATGCCCGAGCCGCACAGCGCGACGCCGCGTTCGGCAGCGCCCGAGGCGACGGCTTCGGCGAGCATGTAGCCATAGTCGGGGTAGTCGACGCTGGCGGTGCTGTCTGGCCCGAGATCGAGCACTTCGTGGCCGAGCGCGGCGATGTGGGCGGCGAGTTCAGCCTTGAGATCGAACGCGGCGTGGTCCGAGGCGATGGCAATGCGCATGGGCGGCGGGTGGTCCTGGGCCGGGAGATTCGTTGGAAACAGCGCTTTAGGAGGGTTGGGCCGGCATTGCCAGTGTGCGCGATTGCCTTAAGTTCAACATTAGAAAAAATTATATGAATGAAGATGCCTCCGTCAGCCCTTGCGGACTGCCACCTCCCCCGTTGCCCCTTCGACAAGCTCAGGGGAAAATGGGGAGGACCTGGGCCATTGCAACGCCGGGGCCGTGCCTGTAGCGGCGCTATCGAACATAACATTCGGGATGCGAGATGGCCCAGAACGAAGTGCTGGTTGCAGGCGGCGGGATCGGCGGGCTGGTGCTGGCGCTGACGCTGCATCAGATCGGCGTGCGCTGCCGGGTGCTGGAAAGCGTGCGCGAGCTGAAGCCGCTCGGCGTGGGAATCAACCTGCAGCCCAATGCCGTTCGCGAGCTGGACGATCTTGGCATCGGCGAGGCGGAGCTCGACGCGGTGGGCATTCCAGCGCGCGAGTGGGCGCTGGTGGGGCTCAATGGCAAGGACATCTATGCCGAGCCGCGCGGGAAGCTCGCCGGGTATCGCTGGTACCAGTATGCGGTGCACCGGGGGCACTTCCATATGCTGCTCTATCGCACGGTGCTGGAGCGGCTTGGGCCGGATGCGGTTCGGCTGGGGTGCCGGGTAAGCGGGTATCGCAAGGACACGGACGGCGTGACGGCACTGGTCGAGCGGGCGGATGGCGGGCGCGAGGAGCTTTCGGCCAAGCTGCTGATCGGCGCGGACGGCATCCATTCGGCGATCCGCGCGCAGATGCACCCCGATCAGCCGCCGATCCACTGGGGCGGGACGATCATGTGGCGCGGCACCGCGCGCGGGGTGCCGATCCGCAGCGGTTCCTCGTTCGTGGGGCTGGGGACGAGCCGGCACCGGGTGGTGCTCTATCCGATCTCGCACCCCGATGCGGACGGCATGGCGGATATCAACTGGATTGCCGAACAGACCTTTGACGCAGACCACGACTGGTCGAAATCGGGCTGGTTCCGGCCGGTCGGGCTCTCCGAGTTTGCGCACGAGTTCGAGGGGTTCGTCTACGACTGGCTTGATCTGCCGGCGCTGCTGGCTGGATCGGACGCGGTCTACGAAAACCCGATGATCGACCGCGATCCGCTGCCGACATGGGTGGACGGATCCGTAGCGCTGCTCGGCGATGCGGCGCATCCGATGTATCCGACGGGCTCCAACGGCGCCTCGCAGGCGATCATCGACGCCCGGGTGCTGGGGCGGATCATGGTGGAGCGGGGCGTGAATGCGGAGGCGCTGGCGGCGTTCGATGCTGAACTGTGCGGCCCCATCGGTGCAGTGGCGATGCGCAACCGGGGGGCGGGACCGTTCGGCCTGCTCAACATGGTCGACGAGCGCTGCGGCGGGCAGTTCGACGATATCGACGCAGTGATTCCGGCGGAGGAGCGGGCGGCGTTCATGCTGGCGTATCAGAAGGCGGCGGGCTTTGCGAAAGAACAGCTCAATACCGCGCCGCCGACGATTCCGGCGGGAGCGAGGGTTTTGATATGACGATAGCACTGGAACACGTCTGCGATCTGGTGGTCGAACTCTCGCCGCCGCACGAAATGGGCGCAGCGCTTTCAGGCACGCGGCGGATCATTCCGATCGTCGGCGGGACGGCGCGGGGGCCGCAGATCAACGGGCGCATCCTGAACGTCGGCGCGGACTGGCAGACCGTGCAGGCGGGCGGCGTGGCGCAGCTGGATGCGCGCTATGGAATCGAGACCGATGACGGCGCGGTGATCGAAGTGGTGAGCCAGGGCATCCGGGTCGCCTCGGCGGACGTCGCGGCGCGGATTGTGGCGGGGGAGGTGGTGCCGCCTTCGGAATACTACATGCGCACCGCGATCCGGCTCGACAGCGGGCATCCGGACTACGCGTGGGTGGCGCGTTCTATCTATGTCGCGGATGGCGGCAAGGTGGGGAACACGGTGCGGCTGGCGGTTTGGCGGGTGGGGTGATCGGCGAAAAATAGGGGACAGTCCCTCGAAAAATAGGGGACAGTCCCTATTTCATGCGGCGCGGGCGGCCTCGCGGTTTTTGCTCCGGCGCAGGACTACCCGCTATCTCGACTCCGCCAAGCGGACGGCCTGATCGCATCGCAGCTTCGAGTTCGTCATCACGCTCGCTGGCCTCGACGCCATCGGCCAGATAGGCGCGCCAGTTGGTGACCGGGAATTCGTGCTCCAGATCGGTCAATCCATCGGGCGCGCCGCTGATGTGGGCTCTGGCGCTGGACCATGGCCATTGCTCCGCATCACCGACGAGCCCGGCCTTGACCGGATTGTTCTCGATGTAGCGGACGGCAATGGCGAGGTGTGCGGCATCCATTGGGTAGCTCGCGTAGCGTCCCTGAAAGAGGTGGCCAGAAACGCCCTCGCGCAAGTTTATGCGCTGGGCATAGCTGGTGTGCGTGCGGGACAGCACCGCGCGCAGGTCATCGGCGGAGGGTGGGACGAGCACGAGGTGAACGTGGTTGCTCATGAGGCACCATGCGAGGCAGCGCACCGAATGGTCGGTGCAGTTCTTCGCCAATAGCGTCAGATAGCGCCGCCTGTCGTTGTCGGAGAAGAAGACATGTTGTTGTCGATTGCCGCGTTGAATGACGTGGTGGGGACAATCGGGGACGACGAGTCTCGCGGCACGCGGCATGGCGCAACCTCAAAAATGGGGACAGTCCCCATTTATTCTGGTCCATCGGCACACGCAACATAAATGGGGACTGTCCCCATTTTTGACGCCGTGAGCGGCGCAACCGGGGCAAACGAAAAGGGCCCCGCCGCAGCGGAGCCCTCTCGATAAATGGGGACTGTCCCTATTTATTGATCCAGGAACGACCGCATCTTCCGCGAACGGCTCGGGTGCTTCAGCTTCCGCAGCGCCTTGGCCTCGATCTGGCGGATACGTTCGCGCGTCACCGAGAACTGCTGGCCGACTTCCTCGAGCGTGTGATCGGTGTTCATGCCGATGCCGAAGCGCATGCGCAGCACGCGTTCCTCGCGCGGGGTGAGGCTGGCGAGGACGCGGGTGACGGTTTCCTTGAGGTTGGCCTGAATGGCCGCATCCACCGGGATCACCGCGTTCTTGTCCTCGATGAAATCGCCGAGGTGGCTGTCTTCCTCGTCGCCGATCGGCGTTTCGAGGGAGATCGGCTCCTTGGCGATCTTCATCACCTTGCGCACCTTTTCGAGCGGCATCGAAAGCCGCTCGGCCATTTCCTCCGGCGTGGGCTCGCGGCCCTGCTCGTGGAGGAACTGGCGGCTGGTGCGCACCAGCTTGTTGATCGTCTCGATCATGTGGACCGGGATGCGGATCGTGCGGGCCTGATCGGCAATCGAGCGCGTGATCGCCTGACGGATCCACCACGTGGCGTAGGTGCTGAACTTGTAGCCGCGGCGGTACTCGAACTTGTCGACCGCCTTCATCAGGCCGATGTTGCCTTCCTGGATCAGGTCGAGGAACTGCAGGCCGCGGTTCGTGTACTTCTTGGCGATCGAGATCACGAGCCGCAGGTTCGCCTCGACCATTTCCTTCTTGGCAATACGCGCCTCGCGCTCGCCCTTCTGGACCATGTTGACGATGCGGCGGAATTCGCCGAGCGACATGCCGGTGGCAGCCGCGATATCGGCGATCTCGGCGCGGATGCGCTCGACCGGTTCGGCTTCGTTGGCGGCGAAGGCAGCCCACTTCTTGTCGCGGCTCGCCAAGGTCTGCAGCCAGCCCTCATCGAGCTCGCGACCGACGTAGTGATCGAGGAAGTCCTTGCGCGGCACCTTGTGGCGCTCGGCAAGGCGCAGCATCTGGCCGCCGAGCGTGGTTAAGCGGCGGTTGAAGGCGTAGAGGTTGTCGACCAGGTATTCGATCTTGGTCGCGTGGAACTGCACGCTTTCGACCTGCGCGGTGAGGTCTTCGCGCAGCTGCTGGTACTGCTGTTCCTTGGCGGCGGGGAAATCATTACCCGCGCCGAGGGCATGGAGGCGCTCGGCCTGCACCTTCTCGAAGGTGCGGAAGAGGTCGGTGATCTGGGCGAACTTCTCGAGCGCTTCGGGCTTCAGCTGCGCTTCCATCTGGGCGAGGCTGAGGGTGTTGTCCTCTTCCTCTTCCTCGGCAGGGCGCTTGGCGCGACGTTCGGTAAGCTCGTCGTCCTCGTCCTCGGCCTGCTCTTCCTCCTCGACGTCCTCTTCCTCCTTGAAGGACGGACCGGCGGTGGCTTCGCTGATCTCGCCGTCGCCTTCCTCTCCATCCTCGGAGAGGTTTTCGGGCTGGGGTTCCTTGGAGAGCATGGCGTCGAGATCGAGGATCTCGCGCAGCTGCATCTCGCCGGCGTTGAGCGCTTCGGACCACTGGATGATCGCGTGGAAGGTGATCGGGCTTTCGCACAGGCCCAGAATCATCGTGTCGCGGCCAGCCTCGATGCGCTTGGCGATGGCGATTTCGCCCTCGCGGCTGAGCAGCTCGACCGCGCCCATCTCGCGCAGGTACATGCGCACCGGGTCGTCGGTGCGCTCGACAGTTTCCTTGCGCTTGGTGACAAGGTCAGGGCGTTCGTCGACCGGATCGGCATCCTCGACTTCTTCGTCGCTGCTCTTGTCTTCGGGATCGACCGCGTCCTCGTCGCTCTCAACGATGTTGACGCCCATTTCATTGAGCGCGGACGTGATGTCCTCGATCTGGTCCGAGCTCATGTCGTTGGGAAGCGCTTCGTTGAGCTCGTCCCACGTGATGATCCCCCGGCGCTTGGCGCGGGCGATCAGCTTCCGGATGGAAGCATCGTTGAGATCGATCAGCGGAGCATCGCCGGTGTCAGTCGTGTCGGTGGAAGCCATCTATTCCCGGTACCATCTGTGCTGCGCGCGCGATATGAATCCCCCTTCACATCCCGGCGCGGGTGCGGCCCATTTGCCCCAACCGGGCCAGCAGCGCCAGCCTTCGTTGCAGCAAACGTTGCTGTTCGGCGAAGGTTTCGTCGGAAAACTCCGCCTCGTGCCGGCGCGTGGCCTCTGCCAGCGCGGCTTCGACGGCCGGAAGTCCGACCAGCAGATCCACCGCTTCGGCGAGTTCTTCCGCCGCACCGGGTGCCTTGCCGTCCAGAAAACCGAATCGCATTCCGGCGTAATCGTCCGCCGAAGGAGCCCGAAGACCCCGTTTCGCCAATATGGGAAGAACGTGCGTGCTTTCAAGCGGCTGGGCCGCGCTGTGGACGAGATCGATGAGGGCATCGAGCAGCGCGGCGAGCGCGGGATCGGGCACCTCGATGCGGGCAAGCGACTCAGCGTGGCGGGCAATCTCGCGGGGCTGCGCGATAAGGCCGGCAAGCACGGCGGCGAGAAGGGGACGGCGCTCGCCCACGGCCTGCATGCGCGCGGTGACAGCGGCGGGCAGAGGCGGCGGGCCGGGCTGCCATTTGCCGCCGGGCCCTGGGCGGCGCTGGCTGGGCTGGAAGGCCGGGCGTTCGCGCTGCGGGTAGGCAAGTTCACCGAAGCGGTCGAGCAGGTCGCGGCGGTAGAGGCCCTTGATATCATTGTCGCCGATGCTCTCGACATGGGCCATCAGGCGCGCCTTGAGCCCGGCCTTGTCCTCTGGCGTCGTCACCGGGCCTGCGGCACGTTCGATGTCCCACAGCACTTCGACCATGGGGCGTGCGGCGGCGAGGACATCCTCCATCGCGGCCACACCGCGCTGCTTGATGAGGTCGTCGGGATCGAGCTTGTCCGGCAGGACGGCGATCTTGAGCGAATGGCCGGGGCGCAGCAGCGGCAGCGCGCGGACGATGGCGCGCGTCGCGGCGCGCTGGCCCGCGGCGTCGCCGTCGAAGCAGAGCACCGGGCATTCGGTAAGGCGCCAGAGCCGCTCGATCTGGTCTTCGGTGAGCGCCGTGCCCAAAGGGGCAACTGCTTCGCCGATACCTGCGGCGGCCAGTGCGACGACGTCCATATAGCCTTCGACCACCACGACGCGGCCCGATTGGCGCGAGGCGGGGGAGGCGCGGTGGAGGTTGTAGACCGTGCGGCCCTTGTCGAAGAGCGGGGTATCCGGCGAGTTGAGGTATTTGGGCGCGTCGGTCTTGGTCTTGTCGAGGATGCGGCCGCCGAACGCGATGACCCGGCCGCGCGGATCGCAGATGGGGAGCATCAGGCGCCCGCGGAACCGGTCATAGGGATCGCGGCCTTCGACGATGATGCGCAGCCCTGCCTCGATCAGCATGCTCTCGGGGAACTGGCTTAGCGCCTCCTTCAGCGCGGTGCGGCTGTCGGGTGCATAGCCGAAGCCGAATTCCTTGACGATGTGGGCGGGAAATCCGCGCGAGGCGAGGTAGGCGCGGGCCTGCGCGCCCTGATCCTCCGCGAGGCTTTTGACGAAGAAGGCCTGCGCTGCCGCCATGACGTCGTGGAGCGACTTCTGCTCTTCAGCGCGGCGCGCGGCACGCGGATCAGGGGCGGGGACTTCCATGCCCGCGCTGGCGGCGAGTTCCTTCACTGCATCGAGGAAGGGCAGGCCCTGATGGTCGGTCATCCAGCGGATCGCGTCGCCATGCGCGCCGCAGCCGAAGCAGTGGTAGAAGCCCTTCTCGTCGTTGATCGTGAAGCTGGGCGTCTTCTCGTTGTGGAACGGGCAGCACGCCTTGAACTCGCGCCCCGCCTTCTGCACCCGCACGCTGCGCCCGATCAGCGCGGACAGCGAGGTCCGCGCGCGCAGTTCATCGAGCCATTGCGGGGTTAGGGACATCAGGACCTTCCACCGCGCAGCGGGTGGACCCACAAACTCCCCTCCCGCTCGCGGGAGGGGTCGGGGGAGGGCATGTTATCGAGCGTCTCCTCGATACGAGCCACAACACCCTCAAGATTGTCCATCACCTCATTGTTCCAGAATCGCAGAACCTTGTAACCCTCGCTCTCGAGGAATCGGGTCCGGCGCGCATCATATTCCACTGCTGCCGAATGCTGACCGCCGTCGAGATCGATGACGAGCCGCTTTTCCCGGGAGGCAAAGTCGCAGATGTATTGACCGACCGGAAACTGACGGTTGAAGCGCACCCCTCGTATCTGCCGCGCTCTCAAAGCGCCCCAAAGCTTGCGTTCGGCTTCGGTGGCATTCCTGCGCAATTCCCGCGAGCGTGGGGTGGGGCGGGAGTAGCCCTTGTCATTCTCCCGGAACCACGCTTTGCCATGCTCGTCCAAGTATGCTCTCCGAATGGTTGGGCTGCTGCGCGAACATGCCCTCCCCCAGCCCCTCCCGCAGGCGGGAGGGGAGCC
>NZ_LJHZ01000127.1:0-2817 GCF_001296055.1 Novosphingobium sp. AAP93 | reverse complement strand
TCCCGGTGTTCTTGTGGGCCTGTCAGCCTGGGGCGTGGTGCGCCTCCATCTGGGCTTTGACGATGACGGAGTCGATCAGTTCGGCGACCATCTTCTGCTTGGCCTTGGGCAGGCGTGTGACGGCGTCGAGCTGCTGTTCGAGGCGTGAGGCTGGGCCCCGCTTGCCGGGGATGCGGATGGTGGGCTGGCCGGTGAGGATCTCGTCGAAGGAGAGATCGAGGAGTTGGGCGAGCCTTGGCAGCATGGCGGCCGCGACGCCGACGCGCCCGACCTCGTAATGGGCGAGGGTCTGCTGGGAGACGCCGAGGGCATTGGCGAGTGCCTGCTGGGTGAGGCCGCGTTCCTTGCGGGCCTGGGCGATGCGCGCGCCCATCTCCTTGAAGAAAGCTTCGTGCTTGATGGCCATGGTGGCGATGATCCCGGGAATCGTCGGTTGGGTTGTGGCCATGGCTATACCTCATGTTTTTTGTGAGACGGTTGACTCTACTCGAAATCCGAATAATAGAAAAGCGAGTTATTTTACAAGAAACCCTCTTGACAGGGTTTTGGAGCACCCCCGGTTATGGCCCGCATCCCCGATGCCGAGATCGAGCGTCTGAAGGCTGAGGTGAGCCTTGTGCGGCTTGTGGAATCGTCGGGCGTGAAGCTGGTGCGGAAGGGGAAAGACGAGCTCATGGGGTGCTGCCCGTTCCACGAGGATGGGACGCCGTCGCTGTCGGTGAGCGTGAGCAAGAACCTGTTCCGGTGCTTCGGCTGCGAGGCAGGTGGCGGTCCGATCGACTGGGTGATGAAGCGCGAGGGGATGAGCTTCCGGCACGCGGTGGAGTGGCTGCGGGACGGCGCGCCGGTCGCTCCCGGTCCGGAGACTGCCAAACCCCGCGCCTCAGGCCGCCGGTTGCCGTCCCCGGTGAAGCTTGATGCTGACGATGCAGCGTTGCTGGCCCAGGTGGTGGATTACTACCACGAGACGCTGAAGGCCTCGCCCGAGGCGCTGGCCTATCTGCAATCGCGGGGCCTTGCGGGCGAACTGGTCGAGCGGTTCCGGCTTGGCTTTGCGAACCGCACGCTGGGGCTGCGGCTGCCGGAGAAGACCCGCAAGGCGGGTGCGGACATACGCGGGCGGTTGGAGCGTCTCGGGATATACCGCGCCAGTGGCCACGAGCATTTTACCGGCAGCCTGGTGGTGCCGGTGGCGGACGAGGCGGGGCGGATCGCGGAGATCTATGGCCGCAAGATCCGCAGTGACCTGAGGCCCGGCACGCCGCTGCATCTGTATCTGCCGGGGCCGCACGCAGGCGTGTGGAACGTGGAAGGGGTGGCGGGCGCGAAAGGCGAGGTGATCCTGGCGGAATCGCTGATCGATGCGATGACGTTCTGGTCGGCGGGGTATCGCAATGTGACGGCTGCTTATGGCGCGGGCGGGTTTACCGACGATCATCTGGCCGCGTTCGCGCGCTACGGGGTGGAGCGGGTGCTGATCGCGTTCGACCGCGACGAGGCGGGCGACAAGGGCGCGGGTGCGGTGGCCGAGCGGCTGATGGAGGCGGGGATCGCGGCGTTCCGCATCGTGTTCCCCAAGGGGCTGGATGCCAATGCCTATGCGGCGAAGGTGACGCCTGCCGCCAAATCGCTGGGCGTGCTGATCCGCAAGGCGCAGTGGCTGGGCAATGGCAAGGCACCCGCGATCACCAGCGCGGCGGACCCGCTGGCGCTGGCTGCCATGGGGGCCGTCATGCGCGGGGTCGGCGAGGTTCTCCCGGAGCCTGCGTCCCATCCTTCCTCAGCTGCTCAACCCGTGCCGCCAGAACCGCCCTCGGAGCCTCCCGCAGCTCTGCCTGAGCCAATGGCCGCGGCAATGCCGCCAGTGCCCGTCCCGGACCCGGTGGAGGTGCAGAGCGAGCACGAGCTGGTCATGGTGCTGGAAGACCGGCGCTACCGTGTGCGCGGGTGGAAGAAGCCGCAGGGTCCGGAAAGCCTCAAGGTCAATCTGCTGGTCAGCCGCAATGCCGAAGATGGCGATACCAGCACGGACGGGCGCTTCCACGTCGATACGCTGGACCTCTATGCTGCCAAGGCGCGCGCGGCCTTCGCCAAAGCGGCCGGCATCGAGCTTGGCGAGAGTGAGGATACCCTCAGGCACGATCTGGGGCGGGTGCTGCTGAAGATCGAGGCGTTGCAGGACGCCGAGCTGGCGGGCGCGCTGAAGCACGACGAGCGCCCTGGCATGAGCCAGGCCGAGCACGCCGAGGCGATGGCGCTCTTGACCGCGCCGGACCTGATCGAGCGCATCGCGGCGGACTTTGCGGCGTGCGGCGTGGTGGGTGAAGAAACCAATGCGCTGACCGGGTATCTGGCCTGCGTCTCGCGGCTCCTGGACCGCCCCTTGGCGCTGATCATCCAGTCGTCGAGCGCGGCGGGGAAATCGTCGCTGATGGACGCGGTGCTGGGTCTGATGCCGTCAGGGGCACAGGTGCGCTACAGCGCCATGACCGGGCAGAGCCTGTTCTACATGGGCGAGACCAATCTCAAGCATCGTATCCTTGCCATTGCCGAGGAGGAGGGGGCGTCGACGGCCAGCTATGCGCTCAAGCTGCTGCAGTCGGAGGGCGAGGTGACGATCGCCAGCACGGGCAAGGATGCCGCGACCGGAAACCTCGTGACGCAGGAGTACCGGGTGGAGGGACCGGTGATGCTGTTCCTGACGACGACGGCGATCGACATCGACGAGGAGCTGATGAACCGCTGCCTGGTGCTCTCGGTCGATGAAAGCCGCGAGCAGACCCGCGCGATCCATGCCGCGCAGCGCCGCCGCCAGAC
>NZ_LJHZ01000125.1:0-44602 GCF_001296055.1 Novosphingobium sp. AAP93 | reverse complement strand
CGCCGCCCCCGCCGCCGCCGCCGCCGCCCCCGCCGCCGCCGCCGCCTGCTCCGGTCTGCAACAAGGGTCCGTACATCGTCTTCTTCGACTGGGATAAGTCGAACATCACGCCTGAAGCGGCTACCATCCTGGACAACGCGGTTACGGCCTATGGCAACTGCGCCAGCGTTCCGATCATGCTCGCCGGTTACACCGACCGCTCGGGCACGCCGAAGTACAACCTCGGCCTGTCGCAGCGCCGCAACGATGCGGTCCGTGGCTACCTGACCGCCCACGGCATCCCCGACGGTTCGATCACCAGCCAGGCGTTCGGTGAAGCTAACCCGCGCGTTCCGACCGCCGACGGCGTTCGCGAACTGCAGAACCGTCGCGTGGAAATCACGTACGGTCCGGGCTCGGGCATGTAAGCTCGGCAGAAGCCGGATAAGTTTGGGGGGCCGGAGCAATCCGGCCCCCTTTTCTTTTGGATGAAGCGGCCAGGGCTAGCTTTGAGAATTCAGGCCATCAAAGCGCCGGCCACGCGAGCGCGGCGCACCGTCTACGTGCTCAGCGCTCGCGAATGATGAGATCGCGGCGGCAGACCTCAAGCGCGACCAAAGCGAACGGCACAACCACGAGGATGCCCGCCAGACCGATGCGCAGGTTCGCCCCGAACGCGCCGGAGATTTTGCCTGCAGCATAGGGGCCGAGCGCGAGGCCGATCATTGTCGCAAAGAGGAAGAAGGCCGCCGTTGCAGTAGCGCGGGTCGTGGCCGGCACAATGTTGACGATCGTTCCGGCAGCCCCGCCAAGCGCGCAGCTGGCGAGAAACCACATCGGGAAGACGCAGATGTAGACGACGGTCAGTGAATGGGTCGCCAGCATGATGCAGTTCGGAACCAGCGATGTGAGCAATGCTGCGATCACCACCAGGATGCGCCGCGAGTGGTATCGGTCGCCAGCCAGCCGATCTCCCAATGCCCCGCCTGCGATCACGCCCAGCGCGCCGCCGATAGCCGCCGATCCCCCGACAATCAGCGCGACGGCACCGGCCGACGCACCAAACTCGCGGATCACCAACGAGGGGCCGAACGCCGAGTTGGCGTAGGTGATCACGCACATGAGCCCGTAGCCGAGGTTTAGCCCGACAACGGACTTTGAAGCCCAGATGACGCGGAAAGCTTCCGGATCATCGTGTCGCAAGGCGATGGCCCATGACGCAATAGCGTATGTTCCGATACCAAGTGCAATCCACTGCGCCGGATCACCGATCAGGTACGAAAGCAGGGTGCCCAGCATGGCAAGCCCAGCGGCGATGGCGAGATTGCCAACACGGGCGGAGGTGCCGCGCCGGGCCGCAGCCAAAAGTGTGAACGGCGGGACGATTGCGGCAAGATCTCGCACAAACGCAGCCCATGTAGCGGCCTGAGGTGCCGGGCGCGGAGCGCTATCCTGCGGCGGCGCCTCGAAGCGACCACGGATCGGCTCCCTGAGGCTGCGCACCCAAAACGCAAGCGCAAGGCCGGGCAGGCCGACGGCAAGGAAGGCCGCTTGCCATCCGGCCAGTCCAAACGGTCGCTCGGCAAGCGGCAAGGCGTTGTTCCAGCCGCCTGCAATTGCAGTACCAATGTAGAGCGAGAAGCCGCCGCCGAGGTAGATACCCGAAGAGAAGATCGCCACTGCAGTCGCGCGGCGATGCGCCGGGAAGTAATCCCCCAGCAGGGAGTACGAGCAGGGCCCGGCCGTTGCCTCGCCTACCCCGACACCGATCCGCGCCGCGCCGAGCTGGAGAAAGCTGCGCGAGAGGCCTGAGAGCGCCGTCATCACCGACCACAGCGCGAGCCCTGCCGCCAGCACGCGCGTGCGCATCGCACGGTCTGCCAGCTTGCCCAGTGGAATACCGAAAAGGGCGTAGAAAACGCCGAACGCCGTGCCGTACAGGAAGCCGAATTGGGCATCCGAGATGCCGAGATCGTGCTTGATATCCACGGCGAGGATCGTCAGCAGCTGACGATCAACGAAATTGACGATGTAGACTATGACCAGGACGAACAGCGCGTACCAGCTGTAGCGGTCAACACCGAACCATTGCTTCGGCTTATCCGTCATCTCCATACTTGGTGCCATCCTCTATCCCGGCTGCATCGAATCCCGCGCGCCGCAAACGGCAGCTGTCGCACACGCCGCAGGCTCGGCCGTCGGGCAGCGGGTCGTAGCAAGACCAGCTGGCCGCAGGATCGAGCCCGAGACGGGCCGCTTCTTGCGCGATTTCGCTTTTTTTGAGGTGTTGGAGCGGAGCGTGAACCCGCACGGTGCCGCCCTGGTCGCCAAGTTTGGTGGCAACCCGGGCGAGATTTTCAAAGCCGCCGATGAATTCCGGCCGACAATCGGGATAGCCGGAGTAGTCGAGCGCATTGACCCCGATGAAGAGATCCGATGCACCCGCCGCTTCGGCCCATGCCAGGGCAAGCGACAGAAACACGAGATTGCGGGCCGGGACGTAAGTAACTGGAATATCATCGCCCACGCCGTCCTTGGGCACGGCGATGTCCGCCGTCAGGGCTGATCCGCCGAACTGGCGCAGATCGAGCGGGAGGATCACCTGACGCTCGACCCCCAGCGCCTTTGCGATCCCTCGCGCAGCTTCGATCTCGACGCGATGACGCTGGTTGTAGTCGATCGTCAGCGCCAGAACCCGAAAGCCCTGCTCACGTGCAAGTGCCGCACAGACCATGGAATCAAGCCCGCCCGAAAGCAGAACAACAGCAAGAGGGGCTTGTTGGGAAACGGCTTCAGCTACCATGCCGCAGAGCTAAAGCCATGCACCGCGCGTGGCAATCCTCAGTGCGAAATCAGGAGGGACAAGCGCCAACGCGTCGCACCTCGGCGCGGACATTGAAGGGCAGCCCTTGCGCAATACCCTGCGTTTCCAGCTGAACCAGTTGCGCACTCTCGAAGCGAACCGACGTTTGGCCGTAACCGTTGCCCGGGCAGGTGTAGTGCACGGTTACCGTATCAGCCGTATCCTGCACGGTGAAGCTGCGGCACGCCTCGCGCATGTGGCGAATCTGGATCAGACGGCGACCGCTCTCGATGCAGATCCGGCTCCGACCTCCCGCCAGATCGCGATCGCGCACTTCCCATTGACCAGGCTGCAGCAGATCCAGCATGGCAAGCGACGGCCGCTGCGCAGCAAGTGTCGGTCCCGCAAAGGCCAGCAGCGCAAATGCGGCGGCGCCCAACGCCCAAACAACCGGGCGCAGCGCAACATGGGTAACGAGGCGCAGCAGGCGGTCCATCATGCAGGCGCGTCCCCCAAAGTGATCCGGCACCATGCCGGTTCGCCGAAATTCAATATAGGCCAATTTGCGCTGCGTTAAAGTGTTCTTTGGCAGCGACAAACCGAATCGGATGGATCAGTCGAGATCGATCTCGAAAACCTTCGAGCAAAACGCGCAGTCGACGAGAATCAGGCCGTCCTCGTTCCGCATTTCCTCGCGCTCTGCCGCTCCGAACCGCCCCAGAACCGAGCGGTAATAGTCACCGCTGCAGCGGCAGCCTTTGACGAGGCGCGTGCCTCGCTCCACCCGGACTTCGTTCTCCTCGTGAAACAGGCGCCAGAGGACGGTCTCAAGGTCGAGACCGGGGTCAACGAGCTCGGCAGGCGAAACCGCACCGCCCATGATGCGCATGTGCTCCCATTCCGGGTGATCGAGCTGGACGTGAAGCCGCTCGCGTCCCTCCTCGCCTTCGGGCAAGTGCTGGATCAGCAGACCGCCAGCGACACAGCCATTGGCATCACTGCGGATACCGACCCGGATCAGCGTCGGAATCTGTTCCGACTGGAAGAAGTAACTTTCGCAGGCCGCCGCCAGCGTTTCACCCTCCAGCGGCACGATGCCCTGATAGCGCTGATCGGTCGCCGCGAGATCGAATGTGATCGCGAGGTAACCGTCGCCGAACAGGGCGTGGAGCGTCGGGCTCGGGCCGAGGTCATCGAGCCGCGCCCGGTCGAACCGGGCATAGCCGCGCAGTTCGCCGGCGCGGTAGTCGCAAACCAGCAGATCGATCACCCCGTCCTGCGTCTGCGCCTGCATGGTCAGTTGGCTCTGCTCATCCTTGAGCAGCGAGCCGAGCAAGGCGGCGAGTACCAGCGCCTCGGCCAAAAGGTGACGAATTGGCGCAGGATAGGCGTGCGCCGCGATCACATCATCAAGCATCGGGCCAAGCCGCACCACGCGCCCGCGTGCGTCGCGATCCGGCACGGTGAAGGTCAGGACCCGGTCGAACCCGGTCGTTCCCGCGGATGCGCTACTGTCCGACATGCTCAGATCTGCCCGAAGGCCCAACGCAGGATCGACTTCTGGGCGTGGATGCGGTTCTCCGCCTCGTCCCACACCACGGATTGCGGCCCGTCGAGCACCTCGTCGGTCACTTCCTCCCCCCGGTGGGCGGGCAGGCAGTGCAGCAGGACAGCATCGGGTTTTGCCTCCGCCATGAGCGCTGAATTGACCTGAAATGGCGTCATGGCGGCTAGCTTGGCTTCGGCATGGGCCTGGCCCATTGATATCCACGTATCGGTCACCACCACGTCGGCCCCGCGAACGGCATCGGCAGCATTGCGGTACGTATCGATGCGAGCACCCCCGGCACGGGCAGCGGCGATGAAGGCGGGATCGCTGTCGTAGCCTTCCGGTACGCCGATGCGGACGTTGAACTTCATCAGCCCCGCCGCCTCGACAAACGAATTGAGCACGTTGTTGCCATCGCCCAGCCAAGCCACTTCGAGGCCAGGCAGCGCCTTGCCGTGTTCGAGCAGGGTCTGCAGATCGGCGACGATCTGGCAAGGGTGCGACAGGTCAGTCAACCCATTGATCACCGGCACGCTGGCATAGTGGGCCAGTTCCTCAAGCTTCGCGTGATCATCGGTGCGCAGCATGATGGCGTCCGCCATGCGGCTTAGTACGCGGGCCGTATCGGCTATGGTTTCCCCCCGCCCGAGCTGGGTCGTGCCGGCATCAAGCACGATGCCGCTGCCACCAAGCTGGCGAATGCCGATGTCGAACGAGACTCGCGTGCGCGTGGAGTTCTTCTCGAACACCATGGCGAGGACCCGGCCTTTCAACGGTGCATCGGCATCAGGCTGGCCCTTGGGCAGCCCGCGCCGCGCCGCCTTGCGATCCATTGCATCGCCGAGGATTGCGGCGAGGGCATCCCCGCCGACATCGCTCAGGCTGAGGAAGTGCCGGGTCATGCCGGCACAGCTTCTGCCGCGTAACTCGCGGTGGCGGCCGAGAGCTTCTCCATGAATTCCTCGATGTGGCTGTCGTCGATGACGAGCGGCGGCAAGACGCGGAAAGTCATGTCGCCGGCAGCCACCGTCAGCAACTGTTGGTTGTCCCGCATATGGGCGACGAACGGACGCGGCTCGATCTTCATCTTGACGCCGAGCATCAGGCCACGACCACGGACGAGTTCGAACATGTCCGGGTAGTTGCCGATGAACTGCTCGAGCCGGCCACGCAGGCGTTCGCCCTTGGCCTTGACCTCCTCGAGGAAGGCTGGTTCGGCCACGACGTCGAGCACGGCTTCGGCGGCGGCCATAGCGAGCGGATTGCCGCCGTAAGTGCTGCCGTGCGTGCCGATCACCATGCCGCGTGCAGCCTTTTCGGTTGCAAGGCAGGCGCCCAGCGGGAAGCCGCCGCCGATGCCCTTGGCGCTCGCCATGATGTCCGGCGTCACGCCGTACTGCTCATAGGCATACAGATCACCGGTGCGCGCGACGCCGCACTGCACCTCGTCGAAGATCAGCATCAGATCGTGCTCATCGGCCAGTGCGCGCAGGCCCTGCAGGAATTCCGGCGACGCATCGCGGATGCCGCCCTCGCCCTGGATCGGCTCGACAAGGAAGCCCGCAGTGTGGGGCCCGATCGCCGCCTTGGCGCCCTCGAGATCGTCGAAGTCGACATAGCGGAAGCCTTCGAGCAGCGGCATGAAGCCCTTGTGCATCTTCTCCTGGTTGGAGGCGCTGATCGTGGCCAGGGTACGGCCATGGAACGCGTTCTTGAACGTGATCAACTCATAGCGCTCGGTATTGCCGGCGTGCTGGTGATAGGCGCGCGCCGTCTTGATGGCACACTCGACCGCCTCGGCGCCCGAATTGGTAAAGAACACCGTGTCGGCGAAAGTCAGATCGACCAGCCGTTGCGCCAGATGCTCGCCCTGCGGGCTACCGTAGAGATTGGACACGTGCATCAGCGTCGCCGCCTGCTTCTGGATTGCGCCGATCAGATGCTGATTGCTGTGGCCGAGCAGGTTGACCGCAATGCCGCTGGCGAAATCGAGATAGCGCGTGCCGTCTTCGCTGATCAGATGGCAGTGCTCTCCGCGCACCGGACGCACGCCGCACCGGGGATAGACGGGCATCAACGGAGTGATCGACATGGGCTGGGTTCCTTCCTGCTTCGGCTCCCGTTTGGCCGGGAGTGTTGTCGTAAACGACAAATGGCGACCCGGGAGGGCCGCCATCTGTAGATGTCGGTGGCACAGGTCTTCAGCCGACTGGCCGAAGGACCACACGCCGCTATCAGTCTTGTCGGGGCACCAGATTGACTGCCGAGTACTTGCCCCGCCGATCGACTTCGAGATCGAACTCGAGCTTGTCGCCCTCGTTCAGCTCGCGCATGCCCGAACGCTCGACAGCGCTGATGTGTACAAAAGCATCCGGCTGGCCATCATCACGGGTGATGAAGCCGAAGCCCTTCATGGCGTTGAAGAACTTGACCGTGCCGGTCGCCTTTTCGCCGGTCAGCTGACGCTGGGGAGCGGCCGGCTTGGCCGCAACGGCGATCACATCACCGACGACCTGCAGATCGGCTGCCGAGATCTTGCCGCCGCGATCGACGAGGTTGAATTCAAGCTGCTGGCCTTCGGCGAGGCCTTCGAGGCCCGCACGCTCAACCGCGCTGATGTGGACGAACACGTCTTCGCCGCCATCTTCGCGCTGGATGAAGCCGAAGCCCTTCTGGCCATTGAAGAACTTGACGACGCCCTTGCCGGTGCCGACGACCTGGGCCGGCATGCCGCCGCCGCGCGGGCCGCCGAAGCCGCCGCCGCCACCACCGCCGCCGCGCGGACCGCCGCCGAAACCGCCGCGATCACCGCCGCCGAAACCGCCGCGATCACCGCCGCCGAAACCGCCACGGTCACCGCCGCCAAAGCCACCGCGACCACCGCCGCCGAAACCGCCGCGATCAAAACCGCCGCCGCCGAAACCACCGCCGCCGTAGGGGTCGAAGCCGCCCTCGTCACCGAAACCATCGCGCTTGTCGCGTCCGCGACCCCGCCGCCCTCTGTCAAAACCCATAAAAACCAATAAACCTTCGTTCCGCCCCTGCTTTCCTGGGTGCCGCAAGCCGGACGCGGCTGCCGACGGCACAACAAGGGAAACGCGCGAGACTCTGCTCGCCTGATCCTCTGCAGTTAAGACTATAGCCAACAAAAGGCTCCAGTGCGAACGGATTCGTTGCCGGGCACAACGTGGCGACCAAAGAGTGTGGCCTTTCTACCATGTTCTGGTGACACTTGCCCTTGACAGAGGCTTTCGGCAAAGCGGACCCCAAGCGTCGGCGCGGCGCAAGACGCCGAGAGCGCTTAGGCATTGGAGAGAGACGGCTGCCATGTTCCGCAAGATCGATGACAAGACTTTCGCCAGCCCCCAAATCGAACTGGCAGACGTCGCCGAAGCGCAGGCGCTTGGAATCGGCATGATCATCAACAACCGGCCGGAAGACGAGTCGCCAGACCAGACGCCGGGTGCCGAGATCGAAGCTGCCGCCAAGGCGGCCGGCATCGCCTATGTCGCGATCCCGGTGACGCATGCCGGATTCTCGATGCCGCAGGTCGAGGCAATGCAGGCCGCGCTGGCGGAAGCCGGTGACAAGCCGGTTCTGGCCTATTGCCGCTCGGGCACGCGGTCCACGTTGCTTTGGGCGTTGGCCCAGGCGCGGTCGGGCATGGCGCCGGAAGTTATCGCGTCCCATGCTGCTGGTGCCGGGTACGACGTCAGCCCGATCATGCCGCAGATCGATTTCCTCGCCGCGCAGGCGCGGTGAGGCAGGCATTCTCGGCCGTGTCGATCAGCGCTCTCCTTGCGATTCCCGGTGCAGGCATTGCCCTGCAGTCGCTCGGCTCGCTCATCGCAGTTCTGCTTGTCTTCGCGCTGGTCCGTGCGCTGGGCATGGGCAGTGACGTGCGGATCGCCGACGAGGCGGCAGCGCGGGCGCTCGCGGAAGAGGCGCGCTGCGGCTTTGATCCGATCGAAGTCGCACTTGATCGCGCCCGCATCGGCGCCCTTTTGCGCAACAGCGCGGGCGAAGTCATGCTCATCCGGCGGCATGGGGCGCGATTCGCCGCCCGCGTGCTGTCCTCGCATGCCGGTGCCCGTCTGGATCGCGGGTTCCTGACGCTGTCGACCGAAGATCCTCACTTCGGCAGCATCACGCTCGATCTGGGCGAGCGGGCGCAAGTCTGGGCAGCCAGCCTCCGCCGGCTGGGAGTCCGCGCATGAACGAGATGATCGCACCGATGCTTGCGGCGCTCGCCACCCCGATCACTCATCCGATCGACGCGATCGCCTATGCGGTCCCGGCTTTTGTCGCGCTGATCCTGATCGAAATCGCCTGGGCACGCCGCCATGCGCCCGATGCGTATGAAGCGCGCGATATGCTGACGTCGCTGCTCATGGGCCTTGGCAGCACGATCGCCGGAGCCCTCGTTGCGGGCGCGATCTGTGCTGCCGCAACATGGCTTTACGCCCACCGGGTTGCAACGGTGCCCTACGCTTGGTGGTCGTGGATGGCGGTGCTCGTGTTCGATGATTTCAACTACTACTGGGCCCACCGCACCGGACACCGCGTCCGCTGGTTCTGGGCGGCGCACGTCAACCACCACACCAGCCAGCACTACAACCTGAGCACCGCATTGCGGCAGACCTGGACCGGCCCGCTGGCGCTGTCATTCGTGTTCCGCATCTGGCCCGCCTTCATCGGCGTGCCGCCGGAGATGCTGCTCACAGCGGGCGCGGCCAACACGGTCGGTCAGTTCTGGATCCACACCGAAGCTGTCCGCCGCATGCCCGCCTGGTTCGAATGGATCTTCAACACCCCTTCGCACCACCGCGTCCACCACGCGACCAATCCGCTCTACCTCGACCGCAACTATGCGGGTGTGTTCATGTTCTGGGACCGCCTGTTCGGCACCTTCCAGCCTGAACTCGACGAGGAACCGGCGCGTTATGGCGTGATCCGCCAGCTCGGCACATTCAACCTGCTCCACAGCGTGTTCCACGAATGGAAGGGCATGCTGAAGGACTTCGCCGTCGCCCCATGGCGCTACAAGCTGGCCTATCTGGTGCGCGAACCCGGTTGGAGCCACGATGGCAGCCGCGACAGCAGCGACACGATCCGCGCCCGCTGGATGGAGCGCAACGGATACCTAGCGCCCGATGAGCCCCAGCGCATGGCGGATGAAGGCATCGCGGTCAGCCACCCATAGCATGTCGTCCGCGAGCTGGGGGTTCGCATAGGTCCAGCCGTCTGCTGAATAGACTTTGCCGAACGTCCCGCGCGTGCCGAACGCCAGCGAAACCGTGCGCTGCTCGCTCTTCAGCGTAAGCCCCTCACCCGCGATGGTCGCCGTCCCCGGCTCGAAGCCACGCCCCCACGGGCGCAGCGCAAAGACATAGGATTCGTTGCGGAAGCTGCGCACATCGGTGTTGAAGAAGACCGAGAGGTACACCTTGTCGAGCGCCGAGAGAGGCACTGCAGGCATGCGCCAATCGGATGTCGCGATCACCGGCCAAGGATAGTGCTGCGGATTGCCGTAGAGAATCTCGCTGCGCAGATCGACCAGCGCCTCGCGCGGGGGCTGATAGGGCTGCACCCGCTCGATCCTGAGGTTGTTCGACCAGGTGAAGCCGAATGAACTCGCATCGATCAGCGGCATCGCGGAGGGCGAACCAAGCCCGGGCGCGTTCGAGACGGTAACGTTCTCGTAGATGCGCAGATAGGCCTTGTCCTTCAGCTGATGCCCGCTCGCAATGTCACGCCAGCCCTGCTGCCCCTGCCAGCGCACATTGCGGAAATGCGAGACGAGCGTGCCGTTGATGTAGGTCGAATGCTCCTGATCGGCGATGCCGCCGACATTGCCCATGATCTCGCTGTCTTCGGCATAGATCATGGTCTCGCCGCCGGGTGCGAAGATCGCATTCTTGCCCCCGAAGATCCTCGCGCGCCGCAGCACTGCCGTAAACAGCCCCGGCGGCGCACCGCCATAGGTCTCGAGATGCAGCGCCCCCATCGGCTGGACCGCGCCCGGAAAATCAAGCTCGATATCGCGCAGTTCGAAGTGGATGCGGGCCCGGCCCATGTCGAGCGCACGCATCCGCAGGACAGCCCATTGGTCGCCCGTCCGGAATGTCACCCGCTCCCCCGGTATCGACGAGCGGAACATGTACTGCGTGCCATCAAGGTTACCGGTGATATCTGGCAGGTTCGGCGCAAAAGGATAGACACAGGGGCGCCCGGCACGGTCACGCGCCTCGTAGACGAACTCCATGCCGCCTTCGGCCCGGCCATAGAGCGCGGCGACATCGTTGCCCTGATAGACTTCGCGGCCCGCGGCCTGCGAAGCATCGCACTTCACGAAGAAGCGGTTCGCCGGACGGCGCAGCCCGCGCATCGGCATGTAGAAGGGATAGCTCGCATCGTGCGCGGCGTATTCGGCTGGCGTATGCGGCGGCGGCAATTCCGCCGGGACCACCGGCTGCAGCGGCGGCACGGCTGCCTTATGCGGCGCGGTCTGCGCATTTGATTCGCTGCCGAGCCCGCTGCAGCCGATCGTGCCGAGCAGCGCCGCTCCGGCTGCGAGCCACAATGGAACTCTCAAGGCGATCCTTCCAGCAACGGGCAGGCCCGCCCGCATCGCATCAGCTCGCGAGGCGCAGTGCGGTGCCGGCCGTGTCCGCATCCGGCTGATCGGGCCAGATGCCGCGCGTGTCATAGACGACCTTGCCGCTGCGCTCGGCGAGCGGGACAACCTTGAACACATCATGATCGACCAGCACAACAAGCAGATCGCAGGTCTCAAGCGCGTCATCGAGATCGATCAGGCCCGCCCCGGTATCGGTGAACTCGACCGGCAGCGCCTGCGCATAGGGCTCCACGACGCTGACGCGCTTGCCATACTTGCGCGCGATCCGCGCCGCGACAAAACGCGCCGGACTTTCGCGGAAGTCATCGATGTTCGCCTTGAAGGCGAGGCCGAGGCAGGCAATGCGCGCTTCGGGATGCGCGTCGATCAGCTGCGTGGCACGCTCGATCACATGGTGCATCTTCTGGTCGTTCACGCCGCGTGCGGCGCGAATCAACGGGGTGTGTTCGGGTGCGCTCGCGACGATGAACCACGGATCGACCGCAATGCAGTGCCCGCCGACGCCGGGGCCCGGCTGCAGAATGTTCACGCGCGGATGGCGGTTGGCGAGGCGGATCACTTCCCACACGTCGAGGCCCATGCGGTCTGCCACGATCGAAAGCTCGTTGGCGAAGGCAATGTTCACATCGCGATAGGCGTTTTCGACCAGCTTGGTCATCTCGGCCGAGCGCGCATCCGTAGTGACGCAGGTCCCGCGCACGAAGCGCTTGTAGAACGCCAGTGCTTTGCGAGCACAACGCGGCGTGATGCCGCCGATCGAGCGGTCGTTGTTGGTCAGCTCTTCGAGAATGCGGCCCGGCAGCACCCGCTCGGGGCAATAGGCGATCGAGACATCGGGCGTCTCGCGCGTCAGGCCGGGGAACTTGAGGTCAGGACGCAGGCCCGCCATCAGATCGCGCATCATCTCGGTCGTGCCGACGGGACTGGTCGATTCGAGGATCACCACGTCGCCAGCCTTGAGCACGCCGGCGACTTCGCTGGCGGCAGCTTGCACGTAGGACACGTCCGGCGTGTGGTGGCCGTCCTTGGCGAACGGTGTCGGCACCGCGATCACGAAGACGTCGGCTGGCTCGATCTGGGTCGAGGCGCGCAGCAAGCCGCGCTGGACGACGCCCTGCACGAGGCCATCGAGATCGACTTCCTCGATATGGATCTCGCCGCGGTTGATCGTGTCGACCACGCTCTGCGTCACATCAAGCCCGAGCACCTGGCAGCCCGAGCGGGCAATGATCGCGGCGGTCGGAAGTCCGATATAGCCCAAGCCGACAACGCAGACCTGCGGCTTCACATCACCGTTGCCGATTTTAGCGGACATTCCCCAAGAGCTCCACGATACGGCGCGCCGCGTGCCCGTCCCCGAAGGGATTGTGCGCGCGCGCCATGGCCGAATAGGCAGCCTTATCGTCGAGCAGGGTAAAGATTTCGGAAACTATCCGGGCGGTTTCGGTGCCCACGAGCTTGGCCGTGCCAGCCTCGACGCCCTCGGGCCGCTCGGTCGTCTCGCGCATCACCAGCACCGGCTTGCCCAGCGCGGGCGCCTCTTCCTGCACCCCGCCGCTGTCGGTCAGCATGATTTCGGCAAGGCCCAGCAGGCGGGCGAAATGCGGGTAGTCTAGCGGCTCGATCAGCGCGACATTGGTAAGGCCGCCGAGCGCGCCTTCCATCACCTTGCGAACATTCGGATTGGGATGGACCGGGAAGATCAGCGCGACATCGGGCCGGGCGGCAATCTGCCGGATTGCCTCGGCTATGGCTTCAAGGCCGCCGCCGAAGTTCTCCCGTCGGTGGCTGGTGACGCCGATGATCCGCTTGCCCGCAAAGCGCGCTTCGAGATCGGCAAGGCCATTGGCCAGCGCCGGTTCGGCCTCGATCTTCGCGGACACCCACTGCAAGGCGTCGATCACCGTGTTGCCGGTCACGTGGATAGCATCGGCCGCCACATTCTCCGCCCGCAGCGCAGCGGCCGAAGTCTCGGTCGGCGCGAAGTGTAGCGCGGCAATGGTGCCGATGATCTTGCGGTTCACCTCTTCCGGCCAAGGGTGATAGATATTGTGGCTGCGCAGCCCAGCTTCGACATGGGCCACCGGAATCTTGCGATAGTAGGCCGCCAAAGCCCCCGCCATCGCCGTCGCGGTATCGCCCTGAACCACCACCCAGTCCGGCTTCTGGGCATCCATCACGCCGCCAAGCCCTGTAAGCAGCGCGGCGGTCAGCCCATCGAGTGTCTGGTCGGGCTTCATCAGATCGAGATCATGGTCCGGCACGATCCCGGCAATCGCCAGGACCTGATCGAGCATGCCCCGGTGCTGCGCCGAAACGCAGGTCACCACGCGAAAGCGCGGATCGGAGGCGAGCGCATGCACCACCGGAAACATCTTGATCGCTTCCGGCCGGGTGCCGAAGACCACGAGAATCGTCTGTGTCATGCCAAGCCCCCTAACACCGCCGGGTTAAGGGGCGCATAATCAGGCGGAAGGCATCTGCTGGCTGGAGCAGTGAAAGCCGCCGCCGCCGGCCAGCACCGCATCGGCCATCAGCCCGATCACCGCGCGCCCCGGAAACAGTTCGGCAATCGCGGCGACGCCATCATCGTCATGTTGCGTACCAAACACCGGCACGATCACCGCATTGTTCGCAATCACAAAGTTCATGTAGCTCGCCGGCTGGACCATGCCGCTCCACTCGACCAGCCCCGGCGAAGGGACTTCCGCCACCTCGACCCCGAAATCGCGCGCCCGCGCCGCCGCATCCGCATAGATCGCGGCATTGGGATCATTCGGCCCCGTCGCACGCGGCAAGGCCAGTCGGTTCGGCGCCACGAAGCGGGCGAGGTTGTCGACATGCCCGTCGGTATGGTCGTTGATCAGGCCATCCCCCAGCCACAGCACCCGGTCGTAGCCAAGATCACGCGCAAGGCGGGCCTCAAGATCGTCTTGCGAAAGCGCGGGATTGCGATTCGGATTGAGCAGGCACTGCGCCGTCGTCGCGACTAGCCCGGTGCCATCGCCATCAAGCGCACCGCCTTCGAGAATCCAGTCACAGCGGTCGGCGGCAAGCCCGGCACTGGCGGCCAGATCAGCCCCGATCGCTTCATCCCCCGGCATCAGATACTTGCCGCCCCAGCCATTGAAGCCGAACAGCCGCGCGCGCCGCTCACTCTCGCCGCAAACAACCAGCGGCCCGGTATCGCGCAGCCAGACGTCGCCATAGACCCGGCGCTCCAGCCTCACCGCGCTAGAAACTAGGCTCCGCGCCCGCGCTTCGTTCGCCGCATCGCGCACGATCAGGCGGACTCGCTGACCGCTGTCGGCCACAGCGCTGGCGAACGCCGCGATCTGCACTTGCGCGGCCTCGATCACGCCGGACCATTCCTCCGCCAGATGCGGAAATCCGATCCAGAGCCAGTCCTGCGGATGCCATTCCGGCGGCATCCGCAGCGCAGTGTCGGTCATGGGATCACTTGCCCTTTGCTGCGGCGAGGCTCTTGTCGCGAACCGCGCGGAATTCGTCGTTGGGGTGCCAGTTGGGCCAGACATTGCTGTCGGCAAGCTCGCGGCCCAGGCGGTAGAACAGCTTCACGTCCTGCACCATGCCGGAGATGTCCCAGCTTTCCTGATACTCGTCGCTCGGCTGGTGGTAGCGCACGTTGACGTAATCGTCCGAAGCCGCCTGCCCGGCTGCGGTGCCGCCGTTGACGAGATCGACCCCGCGCCCGACGTCGAACATCGGCACGCCGCGCTTGGCGAGGCTGAAGTGGTCCGAGCGGTAGTAATGGCCGCGCTCGGGATGCTCTTCGGGAGATTCGCGCAGACCCATCTCGCCTTCCACCTTGCGCAGGATCGCCGTCAGCTCGGACTTGTCGCCGCCGGTCACGGTAATGTCCTTGGCGGGACCGCCTACCGCCAGCGCATCCATGTTCACCCCGCCGACCGTCTTCGCCAGCGGGAAGACCGGGTTCTGCGCGTAGTATTCGGAGCCGAGCAGGCCCGATTCTTCCAGCGTGACCGCAAGGAAAACCTGGCTGCGCGCCGCCCGGCCCGCCGCCGCGTTCATCTTCGCCAGCGCTGCCAACGCGGCGACGCCGGTCGCATTGTCGACCGCGCCGTTGCAGATGTCATCGCCCGTCGCATCGGGCTTGCAGCGGCCAAGATGGTCCCAATGCGCGCTATAGAGAACGTACTCAGCGGGGCGCGTCTTGCCCGGCAGCAGACCGACTACGTTGTGCGAGTTGGCCTTCTCGATCGTGTTGTCGAACGAGAGGTTGGCCTTCAGGCCAAGTGGCACCGGCTTGAAGCCCTTCTGCTGCGCCGCCGCCGTCAGCGCAGCAAGGTCCTTGCCCGCCGCCTTGAGGATCGCCTCGGCCACCGGCTTCTGGATCCAGCCGTTCGCCACGGTCTGGTCCGCGCCGTCATTGGCGGTCTGCACGAAGTGCTGCGCGCCCGACCAGCTCGATTCGACCACCTGCCAGCCATAAGCCGCCGGGAACGTATCGTGGATGATCAGCGCCCCTGTCGCGCCCTGCCGCGCGGCCTCCTCGAACTTGTAGGTCCAGCGCCCGTAGTAGGTCATGCGGCGCCCGCGGAAGAGGCCGTTCTCGCCTTCCATCGCGTAGTCCGGATCGTTGACGAGGATGACCGCCGTCTTCCCCTTCATGTCGATCCCGGCATAGTCGTTCCAGCCCAGCTCCGGCGCATTGATGCCATAGCCGACGAAGACCAGCTCGCTGTCCTTCACTTGCGTTTGCGGCGTGATGCGATAGCTGCCAGCCACGAAATCGCTCGAAGGCTGGAACGTCAGCACCTGCGCACCGCCGGTCACAGTCAGCGGGCTCTTGTTGATCGCCTTGATCGTCGCCGTGGGCACATCCTGCAGCCACTGCCCCTTGTTCCCCGGCTGAAGCCCCGCTGCCTTGAACCGCGCGATGATCGCCTCGAGCGTCTTGGGCTCGGCCGCCGTCCCCGGGCCCCGCCCCTCGAATTCGTCGGACGAGAGCGTGCGGATCGTCTCACGCATCAACGCTTCGTCAACCGCCGGGACCGCCGGGGCCGCACCGCTTGCGGCCAGCGGCATTGCCAGCGCAGCCCCGCAGAGCAGGACCAAAGCCTTGCGACCAAACGATTTGCCGATCTTCATCCTCGTATCCCTCATACCAATCACATCGCCCTTTCCGGCATGGCGCGCAGAGGTGGCAGAGCCCCCGCCCGCTGGCAAGCCGCACGCGCGCGCTTGATCGCGTGGCGCCGACCGTGCATCGCACCCGGATGACCGGCACCAGCCACACAGCGGACTGGGCGCACGCCCTCCACCGCGCCCGCGCCGAAGCGCCGTTCCTTGCCCGCGGGCTCGATCGCTTGCCCGAACTCGAGGCCTTGCTGCAGGCCGGGCGGATCGAGGATGCCCTCACTGCGGCCCACCAGGCTGGCGCAAACGAGGCCGACACCGGCATTGCCCTGCGCCGCCAGCGCCTCGCCCTCGCCGTCGCGCTTGCCATCGGCGATCTCGCGGGCGCGCTCCCCCTCGCGCGCGTCATGGCCGAACTCTCCACCTTTGCCGACCACGCGCTCGACGCCGCCATCATTGCCGCCATGCGCCGCCGCCTGCCCGATGCCGAGCCGCAGGGCTTCTCCGCCATCGCGCTCGGCAAGCACGGCGCGGGCGAGCTCAACTACTCGTCCGACATCGACCCGATCCTGCTCTACGATCCCGACCTCCTCCCCCGCCGCGAGCGCGATGATCCGGCCGAGGCCGCCCAGCGCATCGCGCGCACCGTCGTCGAACTGCTCGGCGCGGTCACCGGCGACGGCTATGTCTTCCGCGTTGACCTGCGCCTCCGCCCGGCCGCCGAAGTCACCCCCCTAGCTCTCCCCTTCGTCGCCGCGATAACGCACTACGAATCGAGTGCCCTTGCCTGGGAACGCGCCGCCTTCATCCGCGCCCGCCCCGCCTCGGGAGATATCGCAGCCGGGCAAGCCTTCCTTGATGCCATCCGCCCCTTCGTCTGGCGCCGCAGCCTCGATTTCGGCGCGATCGCCGAGATCGGCCGCCTCACCACGCGCATCCGCGACCACTACGCCGTTGGGCAGGCGGTCGGCCCCGGTTACGACCTCAAGCGCGGCCGCGGCGGAATCCGCGAGGTCGAATTCTTCGCCCAGACCCATCAACTCATCCACGGCGGCCGCAACCCCGCGTTGCGCCTGCGCGGCACCCGCGCCGCGCTTGATGCGCTGGCCGAAGCGGGCATCGTCGCCACCGAAGACGCCGCGCTGCTGGGCGAGAGCTACGACCGCCTGCGCACGCTCGAACACCGCCTGCAGATGATCGCCGACCAGCAGACGCACAGCCTGCCGACCGATCCCGCGATGCTCGAAGCCGTCGCGCGGCTGGATGGCCTGCCCTCCGGCACCGCGCTGGTCGAAGAACTCGCGCAGATCTCAGAAACCGTAGGCACCCGCTTCGACAACCTGATCGCCACCTACGCCCCGACCGGCGCGGTGCCCGTCACCACGCGGCCGCTCGAGCAGGAACTGAAAGCCCTAGGCTTCAGCGAACCCGGCGCGCTCGCAACCCGCATCGAGAGCTGGGAAAACGGCCAGTACCGCGCCCTGCGCAGCGCCGAAGCCCGCGCCGCTTTCGCCCGCCTGCGCGATACGCTGCTCGGCGCCCTCGCCGCCGCGCCTGATCCGGAGCGCGCCCTCCTCAGGTGGGAAGGCCTGCTCGCTGGCCTCCCCAGCGCGATCAACATCTTCCAATTGCTCGAAGCACGCCCCGCGCTCCTCGGCGTCGTCATGCGCGTGCTTGCCCATGCGCCCACATTGGCGGACGAACTCGCCCGCCGCTCTGACCTGCTTGACACCCTGATCGATCGCAGCGCTTTCGATTTGCCCGGCAGCGTCGAAAGCCTCGTCGCCGAATTCCGCCGCTGCGAGGCGGGCGACGATTACCAGTGCCTGCTCGATGCGGTGCGCCGCAAGGTCGGCGAGTGGCGCTTCGCCCTCGGCGTCCAGCTGATCGAGAACCAGCTCGGCGAGACCTGGCGCGATCCGCTCGACGTTGCCGCCGCGCTCTCGCGCCTTGCTGAAGCGGCTATCTTGGTCCTCTCCGAAGCGGCGACCGCAGAATTTGTCCGCGCGCATGGCAAGATCGCCGGTAGCGAACTCGTCATCCTCGGGCTTGGCAGGCTAGGCGGCGCGGCGCTGACCCATGCCTCCGATCTCGACATCGTGTTCCTGTTCAGCGGCGATCACACCGGCGAATCCGACGGGACCCGCCCGCTCGGCAGCACGCTTTATTTCAACCGCCTCACCCAGCGCGTGATCGCAGCACTTTCGGCCCCGACTGCCGCCGGCGCTCTCTATGAAGTCGATGTCCGCCTCCGCCCCAGCGGTGCCCAGGGCCCCATCGCCGTAAGCCTCGAAAGTTTTGCGCGGTATCAGCGCGAGGACGCATGGACCTGGGAGCACATGGCGCTGTGCCGCGCGCGGCCCTTGTTCGGTTCGCCGGAAGACTGCGCCGCGCTCTCGGCGATCATCGCAGACGTACTTCATCGTCCGCGCGATCCGGACAAACTAAGGGCCGACGTGCTCGCGATGCGCACCGAGATGGCGCAGCACAAACCGCCCGCCGGCCCGCTCGACGTTAAGCTCGCGCGCGGCGGGCTCGTCGATCTCGAATTCCTCGTCCACTACCTGCAGCTGCGCGAGCGGTCCGGATTCGATCCCGATCTCGGGCGTGCAGTAGACAGCCTCACGGCGGCCAAGCTGCTGCCCTGCCCCCTGCGCCTCGCACACGATCTGCTTGCGCGGCTGCTGATTGCCGTGCGCCTCGTTGCCCCCGACGGACGCTATCCGCCCGAAGCCAGCCGCGCTATCGTCGCACGGGCATGCGGCCTGACCGATTGGCCGGAACTGCTGGCGGCCGTGCTGGCAGCCCGCCACGCCATCGCGGCCTGCTGGCACACGATATTTGGCGAAGAACTGGAGATTGTTGAATGAGCGATACCATCGGCGCGGGCAGCCCGCTGCCTGACATTGCCATGACCACGCCCGAAGGCGGCACGGTGAAGCCGTCCGATTTTCGTGGTCGCAAGCTGGTGCTGTTCTTCTATCCCAAGGACGATACACCCGGCTGCACGACCGAGAACAAGGACTTCTCGAGCCTCGCGGCGGAGTTCGGGGCGGCCGGCACGGCGCTGCTCGGCGTGAGCAAGGACCCGCCCAAGAAGCACCTCAAGTTCATCGAGAAGCACGGCCTCGCTGCGCCGCTTGCGACTGATGCCGAAGAAGGCGGACTGTCCGACGCGCTCGGCATCTGGACCGAAAAGTCGATGTATGGCCGCACCTACATGGGCATGGAGCGCACGACTTATCTCGTCGGTACCGATGGCAAGATCGCGCAGGTCTGGTCGAAAGTGAAGGTCAAGGGCCACGCCGAGGAAGTCCTCGCCGCTGCCAGAGCGCTCTAATCCGGCGATGGCCCAAGCATCCGTTGCCGCTGCGATCCGCGGAGCCATGCTCACCGCGGATCCTGCGGCCAAGGCCATGGCAGCGCGCGCCGTCCGGCGTGACTGGGCAGCGGGGCGTCTGGCATTCATGTTCGATGTCGCGATGCCCGATGAGCCCGCGCGCCCCGCACGGCCCGAATTGCTACCGCCCAACGCCATGCCCAAGCGTGGGCGCGGCGGGTCGGAGCGCGGACGGCTCGCGCTGCTTCATGCCCTCGCGCATATCGAGTTCGTCGCGATAGACCTCGCGCTGGATGCGGCCGGGCGTTTTGGTGAACAGCGCGGGCCAGAGTTCGTTACCGACTGGCTCGACGTTGCGGCGGACGAAGCGATGCATTTTTCATTGCTCGCCCGCAGGTTACGCACGCTGGGATCGGATTATGGTGCGCTTCCGGCACACGACGGGCTGTGGGACGCGGCGCGCGAAACGGCACATGATCCCGCTGCGCGCCTCGCTGTGGTGCCGATGGTGCTCGAAGCGCGCGGCCTTGACGTTACCCCCGTGACGATCGAGCGGTTTACCGCCGCCGGGGATCTGCGCTCCGCACGTATCCTCGAACGCATCCTGGGCGATGAGATTCGGCATGTGCGCTACGGGACAACGCACTTCCTGAAATTGTGCGACGAACGCGGTGAATCGCCGCCCGACCTCTGGAAAACCCTTGTGGCGCGGCATTTCCGCGGGGCTGTTAAGCCACCGTTCAACGACTCGGCGCGTCGTGCTGCCGGTTTGTCGTACGAATTGATGACAGGGGTTGTCTGATTAAGACACTTCCCCCTAACCCGAAGCCAACGAGGCGGCGGGAGGGGTTTCCGCACAGTCTCTGAGAACTTTTCAGGCGGACCGGAATGATCCGGCGAGCCGTTGGGAAGGTCCAGATGGATCGGTTTCGGTCTCAGCGGCGCAGGTGATGCTGCAGGATCGGTGCGATTAAGGGTTAGCGGGTCGTAATGGTTAACAACAAGATTGTGAAACTGGTACTTGGCTCCATCGGCGCCGTTGCCTGTTTCTTCTCGGCTCCCGCCATGGCGAACAGCGCCGCGTCTGCCGATATTGCTGCCCCGCTCCGCGCCGCCGAAGCTGCCCGCAACGGCACTAGCGCTGCCCCAGCTGACGATGAATTCCACAAGCTCTTCGCAAGCTGGAAGGCCCTCGAAACGGGCGCACCGCTTGGCGCCGCTGCCCCCGCCCAGCGCAATGGCGGCGTTTCAATCCCATCGCTGGTTCCTGTTTCTTCCAACCGCGCGATGAGCAGCGGCTTCGGCATGCGCGTTCACCCGGTTCTCGGCGGTATGCGCGCGCACAAGGGTATCGATCTTCCTGCCACCACCGGCACCCCGATCCACGCGTCGGCTGATGGTGTCGTTGGCAAGGCTGACTGGTTCGGCGGTTACGGCCTGTTTGTAGAGCTGGAGCATGGTGGTGGTATGGAAACCCGCTATGGCCACATGTCGCGCATCGCGGTTGCCGAAGGCCAGCGCGTTCGCAAGGGCGACGTGATTGGTTATGTCGGTTCGACCGGTCGCTCGACCGGTTCGCACCTGCACTATGAAGTGCGCATCGGCGGCGAGGCGGTGAACCCCATTCCCTACATGCAGACCGTCGCCCCGGGTGTCTCAACCGACACCGTTCTGGCGCAGAGCGACGTTCCGGCCCCGCTGGCGCGCTAAGCGCCGCGACGAAAAGTCATCTTGGAGAGGATGGGAAGCAGGCGGCGGAAACGCCGCCTTCTTCTTTTTTGGCGTTCACTCGCGTCCGGAAATGGATTTGACTGACGAATCCCGTTGCGCCCTTTAATCGAGCGGTTAAACTCTCTCGCAAAGCGGACTGTCTGAGCCGCTGATCCTGAGAGGATGCGCATGCACTACCACCCGAGTTTCCACGCGAGGACCAACCCGGAAAAACCCGCCGTGATCATGTCAGGCAGCGGCGAGGTTGTGACTTATGGCGAGCTGGAAGCACACAGCAACCGCTTCGCCCAGTTGCTGCGGTCCCGCGGGATTGGCATCGGCGATACCATTGCGCTTTGCTTCGAAAATCACCCGGCATTCTTCTCGCTTTGCTGGGGCGCGCAGCGTGCAGGCATTGTCTACGTTGCCATATCTTCGCGTCTGGCGCCGCCCGAAGTTGCCTATATCGCGCGCGACAGCGGCGCGAAGCTGCTGGTCGGTTCGGGCACACTAACGCCCCTGCTTGATGCCGTTGCTGCCGATGCTCCCGAAGTTGCGCAGCTCCGCCTTGGCGGCTCGGGCGAGCATGACCTCGCCGCCGCGCTGGCAGCCATGCCGATCGACCCCATCGCCGACGAACGCGCGGGCTGCGACATGCTCTATTCGTCCGGCACGACCGGCAAGCCCAAGGGCGTGCGCGTACCGCTGCCCGAGGACCCGGCGATCGGCGGCGCCAATTCGCTCATCATGCTGGCAGGCGGCCCCTTCGGCATTCGCCCGGATGCAGTGTACCTTTCACCCGCACCGCTCTATCATGCTGCTCCGCTCCGCTGGTCGATGACCATTCACCGCTTTGGCGGCACGGTGGTCTGCATGGAAAAGTTCGATCCCGAAAAGGCGCTGGAAGCGATCGAGCGCTACAAAGTAACCGATAGCCAATGGGTGCCCACCCATTTCGTCCGCATGCTCAAGCTGCCGGAAGAAGTGCGCGCGCGCTACGACCTGTCCTCGCTGCGCGGGGCGATCCACGCGGCAGCACCCTGCCCCGTGCCCGTCAAGCGCGCGATGATCGAATGGTGGGGCCCGGTGCTCAACGAGTACTACGCCGGCACCGAGGGGAACGGCTTCACCTTCATATCGAGCCCTGAATGGCTGGCGCGCCCAGGCTCGGTCGGGCGCGCGCTGCTCGGCACGATCCGCATCTGTGACGAGAACGGCGATGAAGTGCCGCGCGGAACCGAAGGCCAGGTCTTCTTCGAAGGCGGTAATCCGTTCGCCTATCACAACGACCCCGACAAGACGCGCGATGCGACCAACAAGCACGGCTGGACCAGCCTAGGCGATGTTGGCTGGGAGGACGAGGATGGTTACCTTTTTCTCACTGATCGCAAGAGCTTCATGATCATATCGGGCGGGGTCAACATCTACCCGCAGGAGATCGAGAACCTCTTGATAACACACCCGAAGGTGGCAGACGTCGCAGTCATCGGAGCCCCCGATCCGGACATGGGCGAGCGCGTGGTCGCCGTTGTTCAACCGCACGACTTTGGTGAAGCTGGCCCCGCGTTGGCAGAGGAACTCACTGCCTGGCTCGCGCCCCAGCTAAGCCGGGTCAAGCTCCCCCGCCAGATCGATTTCCGCGCCGAGCTGCCGCGTGAGCCCACCGGCAAGCTGTTCAAGCGGCTGCTGCGCGACGAATACAAGGCCGCCGCCGCAGCTGCCGTCTGATCTCCACTTCGAAGGACGCTTACCATGGCCACCAAAGCCGACCACATCGTTCCCGAGGAAATCGGCCGCGCCGTGATTGATCCGGCAGCCTATGCCGCCTGGGATCCGCTGCTTGACCAGTTCGATATGCTGCGCAGCGACGGCCTGCAGGTCGCTCGCGTGGTCTCTTCGGCCGATCTGCACGAGCCGTTCTGGCTGGTCAGCTCGTTCGACGAGGTAATGGCGGCGAGCAAGGACAACACAACCTTCCTCAATCATCCCAAGCCGACCGTGTTCACGCTGCGCAGCACCGATGCGCTCGCCCGCGCGATCACCGGAGGCAGCCCGCACCTCGTGCAGTCGCTCGTCCAGCTGGATGCCCCGCTGCACCCCAAGCTGCGCCGGCTGACGCAGGACTGGTTCATGCCCAAGAACCTGCGCACGATCGAGCAGCGCGTGCGCACCATCGCCGAAGCAACGGTCGACCGCCTGCTGCAGGCCGGCGGCGAAGGTGATTTCACCAAGCTGGTCTCCTCACCCTATCCGCTCCACGTCGTCATGCAGATCCTCGGCGTCCCCGAGGAGGACGAGCAACGCATGCTCGTGCTGACCCAGCAGATGTTCGGCGGACAAGACGAGGAGCTCAACCAGTCCGGCATCAAGGATCTTCCGCCCGAGATGATCACCCAGATCGTCGCCGGCGCGGTCAAGGACTTCGAGGCCTACTTCGCCGCGCTCGCCGCAGAGCGGCGGAAGAACCCGACCGACGATGTGGCGACGGTCATCGCCAATGGCACAATCGACGGCCAGCCACTCGATGACGTGGTCACCGCAGGCTACTATATCATCACCGCAAGCGCAGGACACGATACGACAAGCGCGTCCACCGCCGGAGCGATGCTGGCGTTGGCACGCGATCCGGAGCAGTTTGCCCGGGTCAAGGCGGAACGCAGCCTTCTGGCGGGCATTGTCGAGGAAGCGATCCGCTGGACGACCCCGGTGCAGCACTTCATGCGCACCGCATCGGTCGATACCGAGCTTGGCGGCCAGAAGATCGCCAAAGATGATTGGCTGATGCTGAACTACGTTGCGGCCAACCATGACCCGTCGCAGTTTCCCGACCCGCGCCGGTTCGATGCCGCGCGGGAAGGAAACCGCCATCTTGCCTTCGGCGCGGGCGCACACCAGTGCCTCGGGCTCCATCTGGCCCGGCTCGAAATGCGCATCCTGTTCGAAGTACTGCTCGACCGGCTGGACAGCGTGGAGCTGGCGGGCGAACCCGCGCGCGCCAAGTCCACCTTTGTCGGCGGGCTCAAGCGCCTTCCGCTAAGGTGGAAGGCGGCTTGAGCCGCCACGTTACTGCGCCAGCAGACGCTGCATGATCGCGCGGACGTCGTCCGCCATGTCCGGTCGTTCGAGCGCGAGCGAAAGAGTGGCCTCGACGAAACCGGCCTTGCTGCCGCAATCGAACCGCCGTCCGGTGAAGGTTACCGCGTGGAACGGCTGGCTTCCGATCATGCGCGCCATTGCATCGGTCAGCTGGATCTCGCCGCCAGCCCCCTTCTCCTGGCCTTCCAGCGTGCGCATGACCTCGGGCTGCAGGATATAGCGGCCAGAAATGATGAGATTCGAAGGCGCTTCCTGGCGCTTCGGCTTCTCGACCAGCGCGGTCACTTCCGTCAGCTTGTCGGAAATGCGCGCACCGGGCGCGATCACGCCGTAACTGGAGACCTCTTCTTCGGGCACTTCGAGCACGCTGATGAGATTGCCGCCCACTTCGTTGTAAGCCTCGACCATTTCCTTCATGCAGCCGGGCGTGCCGATCATCAGCTCGTCGGGCAGAAAGATCGCAAACGGTTCATCGCCGACAATAGCGCGCGCGCACCAGATTGCGTGGCCCAGGCCCATGGGCACCTGCTGCCGCACTGTTACGAGATTGCCGGGCAGGATGCGGGTGGCATCAAGAATCGACAGATCCTTGCCCCGGTCACTCATTGTCCGCTCAAGCTCGAAAGCCGTATCGAAATGCTCGACGATCGCGGTCTTGCCTCGACCGGTCACGAAGATCAGCTGCTCGATGCCAGCCTCACGCGCTTCGTCGACCGCATATTGGATCAGCGGCCGGTCGATGATCGGCAGCATTTCCTTGGGGATCGCCTTCGTCGCAGGAAGAAACCGCGTACCCATCCCGGCTACAGGGAAAACCGCCTTGCGAACAGGCTTGCGAACAGGCTCGGAGGCGGTTTTGGCAGTCATGGCGTGTTGAGTCCCCTTGAAAGCGTCGGTTTTCAGGTCCGATGCGGATATGACATAACGAGCGCATAAAGCGCCACCATTTCGATCCTGTTGCGCCAATTGGCAAACAAGCTAAACGACCGCGATGGACAAGATCATCATTCGCGGCGGCAATCGCCTTTCCGGCACAGTTCCAGTCTCGGGCGCAAAGAATGCTGCACTGACACTGCTGCCTTGCGCACTCCTGACCGAAGAGCCGGTGACGCTGCGCAATCTGCCGCGCCTCGCGGATATCGATGGCTTCCAGCACCTGCTAAACCAGTTCGGCGTTTCGACCTCCATTGCCGGGGCCCGTCCGGAGGACTTTGGCCGTGTGATGACGCTGCAGGCCACCCGCCTCACTTCGACGGTCGCGCCTTACGATCTTGTGCGCAAGATGCGTGCCTCGATTCTGGTCCTTGGCCCGCTGCTATCCCGCGCGGGTGAAGCGACGGTTTCGCTCCCCGGAGGCTGCGCCATCGGCAACCGGCCGATCGACCTGCATCTCAAGGCCCTTGAAGCCTTCGGCGCGCAGATCGAACTGGCGGCGGGCTACGTCCGGGCGATTGCGCCGGATGGCGGGCTGCCGGGAGGTGACTATAGCTTCCCGATCGTATCGGTCGGCGCAACCGAGAATGCGCTTATGGCGGCCGTCCTCGCACGCGGCACCAGCACGCTGCACAATGCGGCGCGCGAGCCTGAAATTGTCGACCTGTGCAACCTGCTCGTCGCGATGGGCGCGCAGATCGAAGGCATCGGCACATCCGACATTACCATCCACGGTGTGAACCGGCTTCATGGCGCGACCTATATGGTCATGCCCGACCGCATCGAGGCAGGGAGCTATGCCTGCGCTGCCGCGATCACTGGCGGTGATATCACACTCGCCGGCGCGCGCGCCGAAGACATGGCCTCAACGATCCAGGCGCTGCGTGATGCAGGTGTTCTGGTCGAGCAGGTGCGCGGCGGCCTGCGCGTCGCCAGCGAAGGCCCGTTGCGCCCGGTCACGCTCTCAACCGCGCCGTATCCCGGCCTTGCCACCGACATGCAGGCACAGCTCATGGCGATGCTCTGCCTCGCCAATGGTTCGAGTGTGCTTACCGAGACCATCTTCGAAAACCGCTATATGCATGTGCCCGAACTCAACCGGATGGGCGCGCATATTGAGACGAAGGGCCGCACCGCAATCGTCCACGGCGTCAGCAAGCTGCACGGCGCCGAAGTCATGGCAACCGACCTGCGTGCTTCGATGAGCCTGGTCATCGCAGGCCTTGCCGCCGAAGGCGAGTCGCAGGTCCACCGTCTCTATCACCTTGATCGCGGTTATGAGCGGCTTGAGGAGAAGTTCGCATTGATCGGCGCGGACGTGGAGCGCGTCGGCGGCGACTGATGCCAGGGCCCACGCTGACAGAGCTGACCCGGGTTTTCGCGCGGATCGGTTGTCTCAGTTTCGGCGGACCTGCCGGGCAAATCGCACTGATGCAGCGCGAATTGGTCGAGGAGCGTGGATGGGTCGAGCAGGGCGCATTCCTGCGAGCGCTCAATCTCTGCCATCTTCTGCCCGGCCCGGAAGCGCAGCAGTTGGCGACATGGATCGGCTGGCGCCTGCATGGCGTGCGCGGCGGGCTGATCGCGGGGCTGCTCTTCGTACTCCCCGGTGCGGCCATCATGCTGGCGCTTTCTCTGCTCTATGTCGCAGCGTCCGGACCTGGCTGGTTTGCAGCGCTGTTCCTCGGAATCAAGGCGGCAGTGCTGGCGGTTGTGATGCAGGCCCTTCTGCGGGTGGCGAGGCGGGCCTTGGGGACGCGCTTCAAGCTTATGCTCGCTGTAGTTGCCGCCCTAGCACTCACCTTGCTGCACACCCCATTCCCGATCGTGATCGTGACCGCTGGCCTGATCGGCGCAGCGGCAGCACTTTGGGCACCGCAATGGCTGGGAGAGCATCATGCTACAGCCGCGGACGGCCCTCTCGCGCCCGCGCGTCAGCTTGTCGGCCTGACGGTCCGCACGGTGGCCTTGTGGCTCGCGATCTGGGGGCTCCCACTGGCAGCAGTATTCCTCATCCTCGGTCCGCAGCATATCCTCTGGCCGATCGGCCTGTTCTTCTCACGGCTTGCGGTAGTGACCTTTGGCGGGGCCTATGCCGTGCTAGCCTATATGGCCCAGGCTACGGTGAGCGGGTTTGGCTGGCTCACCCCGGGCGAGATGGCCGATGGCCTCGGCCTCGCCGAAACGACGCCAGGCCCGCTGATCATGGTCACCCAGTTTGTCGGTTTCATCGCCGCGTGGCGCCATCCGGGCGGGCTTTCGCCGTTGATGGCGGGGCTACTCGGGGCCGGTCTCACCACTTGGGTTACTTTCGCCCCTTGCTTCTTGTGGATCTTCGCTTGCGCGCCATGGATGGAACGGCTGGAGCGTGCCGAGCGACTTCAGGGCGCACTGGCAGCGATTACTGCGGCGGTCGTCGGCGTTATCGCCAACCTCGCGCTTTGGTTCGCCTTGCACGTGCTGTTCCGGCGCGTTGCGGAGTCTGGACTGCCTGACCTCGCCAGCCTCGATTGGCGGGCAGCCCTGATCGCGGCTCAAGCGGCGGTGCTGCTGTTTGGCCTGAAGCGCGGAATTGTGACGGCTATGGCGATCTGCGCCGCCACCAGTCTTGCGCTCTCTCTGTTACCGATCAGCTGACGTCAGACGCGGCGGCAGCGCTTTTTCGCGGTGAGCGTACGGTCGATGGCGCGACCGGCAAAGGCGCCGCCGACAGCGCCGGCAACGATCCCGACCGGGCCGCCCAGAACTGCCTTGCCGACAAGGGCGCCACCCGCGCCACCTGCGATCAGGCCGGCAGTGCCGCTCGAATGCCGACAGACGCGGTATGTACGGTTGGTGTGCCGACGCGCATCGGCTGTTTCGGGCAATGTGGCAGCCGCAAGCGTGGCTAACATGGTGACGGCAAAAAGGCTACGGCGCATCAATGGTTCTCCCGGACGAAGCATGACCCGTTGATTAGGGCTGATTGTGTCAGAATGCAGAATGAACGGGGATAGACCACGGTTCAGTCTGCGTCGGACCGCCCGCCCGATGCGGCAAGACGCGCGGCCAGCCAAAGTCGGACCGCGCCTGCCAGCCCGGGCGGTACTTCAGCCGTTATCCGTTCGGCATCGATGCGGGCGACGATGGCGTTGATGGGGACGGCTTCTTGCAGAGCGGCATCGCGCAACAAATCCCAGAACAGAGGTTCAAGGCTGATTGATGTCTTGTGACCGGCGATCTCGACCGATCGCTTGACCGGGGGGTGGTAAGGCGCTGGCATGCCTGGGGATACGAATTATTTGGGGTGGCCCGCAAGAGCCCGCCTCCGTACATCCCCCGGATGACCGCAGGCTATGACGCGCTTACCGAGAAGGAGAAAGAGACGCTGCGGCTGCTGCTGAACGGCCATGATGCGAAGTCCATTGCGCGCGAGTTGGGTCTTTCAGTCCATACCATTCACGAAAGGCTGCGCGATACCCGCCGCAAGATGTCCGTGTCGAGCAGCCGCGAAGCTGCGCGCTTGCTGCACCAGATCGAAGGACAGACCCCCGAAAAATCGTGGGACAAGGCAATCGGGGATGATGGCCCGACGACAAGCGCGCACCCCGCGGGGCAGACGACCCGAAGCGCTGGCGGTTGGCGCCGGGCTGGGTGGATCGTCGGAGGAACTGTGATGTTGATCAGTCTTGCCCTGCTCGCCATGCTAACACAGTCCGGCTCCCCTGCTCCGACTGGAAATGTTCGCATGGTTGCACCATCAACGAGCGTCTCGGTACCGGTCGCGCCTGCTTCAGCCAGCGAAGCTGCGGCAACCGATGCGGCACGGCGGTTCCTTGCGATGCTCGATCGGGACGATTGGACTGCGGGTTGGCAGGCTACCCACAAGTCGTTTCAGCTGCTCAACACCGTCGAATGGTGGGGTCAGGCGTCACAATCCGTGCGCGCACGGGTCGGGCGGCCGATATCGCGCGAACTTGCAGCAGTGGATTTCACCGCTGCACCGCCCAATGGCTACTGGGTGATCACTTTCAAGGCCCGCTACAGCAACAAAAGCAGCGTAACCGAAACGCTTCAGATCGTCTCCGACGTCGAGGGCTGGAAGGTTGCGGGCATCACGGTCGATTAACCCAACGGTGGTGCCCCGCTCCGGAAGGGGCGGGGCATGCACCCCTCAGTACATATGCTGGCCGCCGTTGATGCTCATGGTCGAGCCGGTCACGAAAGCGCCATCCTCCGAGGTCAGGAACGCAACGCCGCGCGCGATCTCGTCAGCCTGGCCGAGGCGGCCAACCGGAATCTTGGCGACAATCTTCTCCAGCACCGGCGCGGGCACCGCAGCCACCATATCGGTGTCGATATAGCCTGGCGCGATGGCATTCACGGTCACGCCATACTTGGCGCCTTCCTGCGCCAGCGCCTTGGTGAAGCCATGGATGCCGGATTTGGCCGCAGCATAGTTGACCTGGCCATACTGGCCTGCCTGCCCGTTGATCGAACCGATGTTGACGATGCGGCCCCAGCCGCGCTCGCGCATACCGGGGAAGGTGGCCTTGGCCATGTTGAAGCAGCCGCCGAGGTTGATGCGCATTACCTCGTTCCAGTCTTCAAAGCTCATCTTGTGAAGTACACCGTCGCGCGTGATGCCGGCATTGTTGACGACAATATCGATCGGACCGACATCCTCGGCAATCTTGGCACACATGGCCAGTGTCGATTCGTGATCGCCGACGTCCCAGCGATAAGACGCGATTCCGGTTCTTTCCGTAAACGCACGCGCCTTTTCCTCGTTGCCGGCATAATTGGCGACAACAGTGCGCCCCTGCGCCTGAAGTGCGAGGGAAATGGCTTCACCGATACCCCGAGTACCCCCGGTAACCACTGCAACGCGCGTCATCATCGTCTCCCTCTCCGGTCGATGATGCGAAGGGTAGTCGCAAGGCGGCTGACGGACAAGCGCTTAGGCCGCAGTCATACGACTGCACCGTAAAGGTTCGAAGCTAAAGCAATTAAAACCGGAACTGGGTTCCGACGTAGACAGCCTGGCTGTCTTTCTTGCCATCGGTCAGCGGACGAAGCCGATCGCGTTCCGGCGAGTACCGCACGCCGGCGGTGACATCCAGGTTCCGCGTCAGGCGATAGCTACCACCGAGATCGACCTGATAATCGTTCTGGCCCTCGTACGTCCGCGGAGCGTGGCCAACATGGTCACGCGTGTCGAGTTCGATCCGCGGAGCAAGCCGTGACGAAGGAGCGGGCGAAGATGCCGCGAAGCTGTCCTTGCGGCCGATGGCGCGCAGGTCAGGCATTTCGAGTCGCTGGATATCGAAGCGCGCGGTCTCACGCGAAATGCCCGGGGCTGCCGCAAAGCTCTGGTAGCCACGAGCGAGACCAAGGTTGTACACCATCGGCGCGATCCGAACCGGAGCAACGCCCGGTGCACTTGCCCCTGCCGAAAGCGAGGAGCGGACGACAAGGTTCTGCGTGCCGATTTCGCTGACACGCACCGCTACGGTCACAGCGCGATCAGGACGATTGTCCATACCGGCTGGCGTAAAACGAAACAGCCGTCCATGCCCCGGGGTGCGCCCCTGAATCTGCGCAGTGATTTCCGAAACAAGCTTGGGATCGACCGACGCCGGCGTGAAGGAACCAATGCCGCCGCGAGCAGACAGGCTTACCGGTGACGAGACGAGGCCACCGGTGAGTGCGCTACCAAGGGCTGGTGCCGCGACCATGCCAAGCAATGCGCATCCGACCAATGGCAGCACGCGCGCACGGAAAATTCCGCGCGAATTGCCTCCTTTGATCGTCTTGCCACTCATGGCCTGCACTGACTTTCCCTTTGCCGCACCGTGCAGATAGCCAAATCAGCGAATCTGCAAGCACGCTCTGTACGTGTGACATACGGTGCATTCAGGATAATTTCCAGTAGCACAACGATTTTCTGATCAGCTTGTAGCGGTCTTGGCCAACCTGTTGCACCCAGCCCACAGGCGACCGCCTCGCAGCCGACCGCGCCCATGTCGTTCATGTTTGCCCAAGCGCCAATGCGCCATTCATTGCAACGCCCTTGCGGCGCGGAGCGCGGGGGTGATAGAGCGCATTCGCAAGGCGTCTAACCGGCGCAGATTTCACAAGGCAGGACGCGCGGCGAGGCCGCTAAAGCGTTTGCCAGCAAGGACAGTATGCACGTGACGACACGCCTCCGCTCTTCTTCGTCTATCGCCCGGAGTGTCGCAGCCGGCATGCTCATCATCGCTACCACCGGGCTGGTCGCAGGATGCAGTCACAAGGCTCGCCCCAAGCTGGACCTGGCTGCCAGCAAGGTGACCACGATCGGCGTCAACGCCTATCTGTGGCGCGCAACGCTCGAAACCCTCTCATTCATGCCGCTGCTGCAGACCGACAGCAACGGCGGCGTGGTGGTTACCGACTGGTACGCAAACCCCCTCAATCCGGGCGAGCGGATGAAGCTGACCGTTTCGATCCTCGATCAGGATCTGCGCGCCGATGCGCTGAGGATCGCTGCAAGCCGGCAGGTCAGCCAGGCTGGCAACTGGGTCGATGCTCCGGTTCAGGCCGCCACAGTACAGAAGCTGGAAGACATCATCCTGACCAAAGCGCGCGATCTGCGCCGCCAAACGCTGGTCAACGGCTGATTTCCGGACAGGTCTGCGCTCGCCTGACAGTTGCACGGTTCCGCGCCGCTCCCTAGAGGGGGCGGCATGACTGCCGACCGCCAAGAACCCGTCCGCCCGGAAACCTCGCGCTTCGACCCTGCCACCGCTGATCTGCGCTGGCAGAGTACTTGGGACGAACGCCAGACCTTCCGGGCTGACGACACCTCACCTCGCCCACGCAGCTATGTGCTGGAGATGTTCCCCTATCCGTCGGGGCGCATTCACATCGGCCATGTGCGCAACTACACGATGGGCGACGTGCTCGCGCGCTACAAGCGCATGCGCGGGTTCGAGGTGCTTCACCCGATGGGCTGGGACGCCTTCGGCATGCCGGCCGAGAACGCCGCTATGGAAAAGGGTGTCCATCCAGGCGGCTGGACCCGCGCCAACATCGCCAATATGAAGGCACAGCTGAAGCGCCTCGGCTTCGCGCTCGACTGGAGCCGCGAGCTGGCGACCTGCGAGCCAGAGTACTACGGCCACGAGCAGGCGCTGTTCCTCGACCTCTACGCAGCGGGCCTTGTCACCCGCAAGGAATCGACCGTGAACTGGGATCCGGTCGACATGACCGTGCTTGCCAATGAACAGGTGATCGACGGACGCGGCTGGCGCTCCGGCGCGCTGGTCGAGAAGCGCAAGCTCAGCCAGTGGTTCCTCAAGATCACCGAGTTTGCCGACGAACTGCTCGAAGGGCTCTCCGGCCTCGACAAGTGGCCCGAGAAAGTCCGCACGATGCAGGAGAACTGGATCGGCAAGTCGCAAGGCCTGCAGTTCTGTTTCAAGCCGGTGGCGCCGCTGACCGAGGACATCGAGGTCTATTCGACCCGGCCGGACACGCTGTTCGGCGCCAGCTTTATCGCCATTGCTGCCGATCACCCGATCGCGCAGGCGATTGCGAAGGACTCGCCCGAGGCCGAAAACTTCATCGCAAAGTGCAAGCAAGGTGGCACTACGGCTGCCGAGTTGGAAACGGCGGAGAAGCTGGGCTTTGATACCGGCCTCAAGGTTGTGCACCCGCTCGATGAAAGCTGGGAGCTGCCGGTCTATATCGCAAACTTCGTGCTGATGGACTACGGCACGGGCGCAGTGTTCGGGTGCCCCGCGCATGACCAGCGCGACATCGATTTCGCGCGCAAGTATGGTCTGCCGGTCACCCGCGTCGTCGCCGATGGTGACAAGACCGATCCCGTATTCGAGGGCAATGAGGCCTATACCGGCCCCGGCAAGCTGGTAAACTCGCGCTTCCTCGACGGCATGGACGTGACCGCGGCCAAGGCCGCCGTGATTGCCCGCGCAGAGGCCGAAGGTTGGGGCGAGGGCAAGACCGTTTGGCGCCTGCGCGACTGGGGCGTGAGCCGTCAGCGCTACTGGGGCACGCCGATCCCGTTCATTCACTGCGAGATCTGCGGTGTTGTGCCGGTGCCCAAGAAGCACTTACCGGTCGTATTGCCCGAGGACGTGACGTTTGATGTACCGGGCAACCCGCTCGACCGTCACCCGACGTGGAAACATGTCGATTGTCCGCAGTGCGGCCACGCAGCCCGGCGCGAGACCGACACGCTGGATACTTTCGTCGACTCGTCGTGGTACTTCCTGCGCTTTGCCAGCCAGCCCGGTGACGCGCCGTTTGATGCGGAAGCGATCAGGAAGTGGCTGCCGGTCGAGCAGTATATCGGCGGCATCGAACATGCGATCCTGCACCTGCTCTATGCCCGTTTCTGGACTCGGGCGCTTGCCCGGATCGGCAAGGTCGAGGTGAAGGAGCCTTTCGCCAGCCTGTTCACGCAAGGGATGGTGACCCACGAGACCTACGAACGGCGCAATCCAGAGAACGGTCAGCCGGTGTATTTCTCGCCGCACGAGGTCGAGCGCACGGCGGATGGCGCAACACTGAAGGCCGACGGTGCGCCGGTGGAGATCGGCCGCGTTATCAAGATGTCGAAGTCGAAGAAGAACGTTGTCGACCCCGACGAGATCGTGGCCAAGTATGGCGCCGACGCAATCCGCTGGTTCATGCTGTCGGACAGCCCGCCCGAGCGCGATCTGCCGTGGTCGGAAGCCGGGATCGAGGGCTGCTGGCGCTTTGTCCAGCGACTGTGGCGCCTGTTCGGTGCAGCCGATGCAGCCGCATCGGGTGATGACCTCACGCTGCGGCGCAAGACGCATCAGACCGTCCATGCTGTGGCACAGGACATCGAGGCACTTGGCTTCAACAAGGCCGTGGCGCGCATCTACGAACTGACTGGTGCCACCGAGAAGGCCGCGCCCTCGACTGACCGTACCGCCGCCATCCGCACACTATTGCTGCTGGTTGCCCCGATGATGCCGCATCTTGCCGAAGAAGCCTATGCGACCTTCGGCGAAGGGCTGGTTGCCGATGCAGCCTGGCCCGAAGTCGATCCTGCCCTGCTGGTTGATGACGAAGTGACGGTCGCCGTTCAGGTCAAGGGCAAGCTGCGCGACACGCTGACCGTCGCCAAGGGCACTGCACGCGAAGAGCTCGAACGGCTTGCTCTAGCCTCGGACAAAGTGCAGCGTGCGCTGGACGGGGCAGAAGTGAAGAAGGTGATCGTGGTGCCCGATCGGCTGGTGAACCTTGTCGCATAAAGCTTTTCTGGCCGCCCTTGCGCCATTGGCGATGCTGGCCGGTTGCGGTCTACAGCCGATGTACGCAGGCGGCGGCAGCGGCAAGGTCGCGCAGTCGCTGGCCGGCGTGGACGTGACATCCATCGAGGGCAAAGCGGGCTGGCTCGTCCGTGCCGCACTGGTCGATCGGCTGGGCGCTGGCACGCAGACTACGCCCCGTTACCGGCTGGACGTGCGTCTTGATGAGCAGCTCCAGGGCCTCGGCCTGCTGTCCAACGATGCGGTAACCCGTGAGCGGCGGACATTGAGGGCACGCTATCAACTGATCGATTTGACGAGTGGCGAAATCGTGCTGGACGCCACAGCAGGTGCCGATGCGGGCATCGACATCGTTTCGAGCGAGTACGCGGTGATTGCGGCAGAACAGACCGCGCTTGAGAACCTCAGCCATGAGGTGGCCGACCAGATCGTGACCCGCGTCGCCACGAAACTGCGCAAGGCAGGCTGAGCGCGCCGTGAAGGCGACCCAGAAGACCTTTGCCGGCCAGATTGCGCGTGCCGCTGCGGATGCGACGGTCTTCTATTTCTGTGGTCCTGATGAGGCCGGCGCGGCAGATGCGGCAGCCCGGCTTTCTGCGCACATTGCGGCGCAACAAGGCCAGTTCGAACGCATCGAACTGGCCGGTGCAGACCTGCGACGGGATCCGGTTCGGCTGGCCGATGAGGCGCGTTCAGTTTCTCTGTTTGGCGACAAGCGCCAAATCCACGTCCGCTGTTCGGGCGATGAAATCCATGATGCGGTCGAGACCCTGATTGCCAGCCCAATCAAGGGTTGGCCGGTCTTCATCCTTGCCACTTCGGCCACCGACAAGTCACGCATTGCCAAACTGCTCGCAGACCGGCCTGATGCACTTGTCACCATGTTCCATCCGCCAGATCTCCGCTCGGTCACCCTCGCTGTGCGCGAAATGGCGGATCCGGTTGGTCTGCTGCTGACCGACGAACTGGCCGAACGCATTGCCCGTGGCGCGGCGCTGGACACGCGCATGGCACGCGGCGAGATTGAGAAGCTCGCGCTCTATCTCGATGCGAGTCCAGAATCGCCACGGCGGGTTGATACCGCAGCACTTGATGCCATCGCTGCAGTCAGCGAAGACGACAGTTTCATGCCCTTGGTCAACACCGTACTGGCTGGAGACATAACACATCTTGCATCCGAATTGGCGCGCATGCAGGAGCTCGAACTCAACCCGGTCGGCTTGCTTCTTGCGTTTGAGCGCCGTGCCGCACAGCTTGCGCAACTCGCAGGGCGGATGCGGGGACGCAGCGATATCAATACGTTTCTTGAGCAGGAAATGGCGGCGCGGCGTGTATTCTTTCGGGACAAGCCTGATCTCGCACAGCAGCTCCGGCGGTGGCGCGGGCGCAAGCTTGGCCGACTCGTTGAACGGCTGATGAACCTGCATTGCCAGCTTCTCGCGGACAACCGCAATGGTGAAACCATTTTATCTCAAGGTCTTGCAGAGATTGCGCGCGCAGCGGCCCGTTGAGTCATCCGACGAGTTGCCGCTCCTGTCAGACCGGCTGTGACGGCGATCACACCGACTCGCTTGATTTTGGTCGATAACGTTGTACGTTTTGCAACGCAGCATTTCTACCAATATCGAGGAATCTGCTTATAAGACATTTTGTTGTCCGGGTCGCACAACCGGAACGCTGATCTCAAGCGGTTCAAAAGGGTGCTTTGACGATGACGACGTTGCAGCGAGACAGAGATACTGTCGCGTCGCTCACCGGTACGGGGGGCGATGGACCATCTGGCGTGAAGCGCCAGCTCAAGCTGCCGCTTGCCCCGTCGCTCGAGAAGCGCCGCCTGCAAGCGTATCTGCTGCTTTTGCTCATCGATGGCCTGGTGATCGTCGGCTCTTTGCTGCTGGTCAGTCTACTCTACATGGGTCATGCCAATGATCCGCAGACCATCCAGCAGATCGAACTCTATGTGCCGCTTTATTGGGGCACGGCGCTGATGACCCGGACCTACTCGATCCAGGCGCTCACATCGCTTCGGTTCAGCCAATCACGCTCCATGATGGCGATGGCAACCGCAGTAACGCTGATGCTCTTCATTGCCTTCTTCACCAAATCCAGCGAGCAGGTTTCCCGCGTATCGACCGTTGCAAGTTTGGTCGTCGTCGCTGGCGGCATGGCATGGGCACGCGCTGTCATTCGGCCCGTGATCCGATCCGGCTGCGGAACGACGGCGCAAAACGTGCTGGTGATCGATGACGGCGGCAGTCCCGTACGCGTCCCGTATGCGTGGCATATCGATACGCGCGAACATCGGTTGCGGCCAGATCGCAGCGATCCGCATATGCTGGACCGGCTCGGCATGTTCATGACGAACATGGACAGAGTCATTGTGACCTGCCCGCCGGAGCGTCGCAAGGATTGGGCCCTTGTCTTCAAGGGCTCCAATATATGTGGCGAGATTGTTGATCCGGAAGTGCAGGAGCTCGGCGTTCTTGGCGCAAGCCGCGGACATGGTTTTGGCTCGCTGGTGGTCTCGGTTGGGCCGCTGGGTGTCAGGGCCCGTGCTGCCAAACGCACCATGGATCTGGCGATCGCTGGCACTGCAACCGTTGTATTGGCACCGCTGCTCCTCGTTGTCGCCTTGCTGATCTGGCTTGAGGATCGCGGCCCCATATTCTTCATGCAGCAGCGTCAGGGCCGAAACAACCGGCTCTTCTGGATCTACAAGTTCCGCTCGATGCGTGTCGAGAAGCTCGACGCCGCCGGATCGCGGTCAGCCAGCAAGGACGATGATCGTATCACGCGGATCGGGCGGTTCATTCGCAAGACGAGTATCGACGAGCTCCCGCAGATCTTCAACGTGCTACGCGGTGATATGAGCATCGTCGGGCCTCGCCCGCATGCCATCGGGTCGATGGCCGGTCAGAAGCGCTTCTGGGAGGTCGATCCTAGATACTTGCTGCGTCATTCACTTAAGCCTGGTCTCACCGGTCTTGCACAGATTCGCGGTCTTCGCGGTGCAACCGACTCGGAGTCCGATCTGACCAGCCGTTTGCAGGCAGACCTTGAGTATCTTGATGGATGGACGGCGATCAGGGACATCCGCATCATTTTTGCCACCGTCACCGTTCTGGTTCACGATCGGGCGTTCTAAGGCGAGCCGTTTCACAGGCGCGACAAAGCGGCCAGATTTGTCGATTTGCAACGCGCCAGCCGTCAATGTGCTTCAAAGCACGACGTTTTTGGTGTTCGCAGATGCAACATAAACTTGCACGCGACGCAACATTCGGGTTGATCGAATCACGAAAGCGTACTAAACATCTTTCCGTAAAGTTAATGGAGTGTGGGACTATGAGCATGTTCAAGATCGCCATTGCCGGTGCCGCTACGCTTGGCGTGGTTTTCGCCAGCTCGACCGCCTGCGCCGAAACGGTTCGCGCCGGTGCGGCAACTCCGGGCGTCATCTCGGTCAAGAAGACCAAGGTTCGTCGCACGACTGCGTCGTCTGGTCGTGAATCGCGTGAAGTTAGCGGGACCGACGTCGGTCTCGGTATTCTGGCTGCTGGCATAATCGGCGTTGGCGTCTACGAAGCAACGAAGTCGAGCGACAGCAACGGCGGTTGATTGTTTCCATTGCCTGCTTCGATCCTGAAGGGCTCGCCAAGGTGACTTCGCGAGCCCTCATCATAAGTGCATTTGGTGCGCAGCTTTCTTGCTACTGTGGGTTGTCTGCATGTGGGACTCCCCGATCGGGCTTTGTGTGTTGCCCCGTGGAGGTTCAATACCTAGACCGTCTGCGAGGGGGGTTCTGACATGTCAGGCGTGCAGGCGGTAACCGGATCTGGCGAGGCGCGACGTACCCCAACGAGTCGAACCGCCGACGCTTTGCCCCCATTGCGAACCAGCCCTTTGCCGGGGACTGCGCTTTGCATGGCCATCCTTGGACTTGGCCTCACTCTCGGCGGTGGTGGCACAGTCAATCCTCAGGCTGAGATGGTGCTGCAGGTGCTCACCGCCCTGCTGATGATCCCGCTCGTGATGTCGGTCGGTTGGCAGCGTGGCCTCGGGCGCGTGCAAACGCCTGCTTGGTTGCTGGGTGGTCTCATCCTGCTGATCCCGGTCATGCAACTCATCCCGCTCCCAGCGTCGATCTGGCACGCCTTGCCAGGACGAACAGTCGAGATCCAATCTCTCGCGCTGATTCAGGCTCATCAGTCGTGGATGCCGCTCACTATGGCCCCGGCGCGCACGTTCGCATCCCTGCTTGCAACGACTTTCCCGGTCCTGCTCATGCTGCAGGTATCGCGCCTCTCGCTTAGAGGGCGGTCGTGGCTCTGTGTTGTCATGGTAACCGGCGGCGTCGCCTCGCTGGTCCTCGGTGTCCTTCAACTCTCTCATACGGGCGGCTTTGAGTGGTCGCTGTACAGTCAGTTCAGCGAAGGCTTCCTCGTGGGCTTTCAGGCCAATCGCAACGCTGAAGCCGACGTTCTGCTCATTGGCATTCTTGCGATGGGTGTACTTGTCACATCCCGGCTTGCGGATGGTCGCCGCCACCCCCTTACCCTCGCGGCGCTGCTGCTCGGCCTGTTCACGTTCGGCCTTGGCCTGTTCATGACCGGTTCGCGCACGGGCATCGGCCTTGCCATGCTAACTCTGCTGCTTGTCGCTGTCATGCTTTGGCCGATGCTGAAGGTACGCATCTCCTCGGTCTACCTGCTCGGCGGTGGTGCTGCGGTCATCGCAGTGGGCGGCTTGCTTCTGCAACTGCAATCAGTCCAGAAAGTCCTCACCCGCTTTTCGCTGACCAAGGAAGCCCGTTGGGATCTTTGGGCCGATACTTGGTATTCCATTGGCCAGACTTGGCCCTTCGGGAGCGGGATCGGCACGATCGTTCCCATGCTTGAGGCCGCAGAACGGCTTGACATTGTTGACCCGACCCGGCCGGTGCGGGCGCACAATGACTGGCTTGAATGGACGCTCGAAGCCGGCCTGCCCGGGCTAATCGTGCTCTCACTGATCATTCTGCTCATCCTGGCCCTCGTTGTGCGTTCACTGATGGCTTCCCATCGGGCCGGGGCGAACCCCAGTCGGCGTGCTCAGGTCATTTTTGCGTGCGGATTGCTGACCGTCGAAGCCCTGCATTCGATCGTTGACTATCCCATGCGCAGCATGTCGCTCGCGATGCTGGCCGCAGTGGCGGTCGCATTCCTGATGGAGCCTGCTGCACTGCAGCGAAATCGGCAATGACCGTTAGAATTTACAGGGAGCCGTGCCATGTTGCACTGTGCAATATAAGCTGGCATCGTCCGTTTTGTTTGGATCACGAAATAGCCAAGGGGCCCAGAGTACAGTGAAAAAATCCGCGGCTATTCTCATGCTGCTGGCCAGTGCAAGCCTCACCGCCTGTTCGTCACAGCTGTACAGCGCGCTGCCCACACGGGATGCAGCATATGCGCTCATTCCTCCGATCGATCAGGCAACGACGCCGAGCGAGTATCAGATCGCACCAGGCGATGTCGTTTCGCTCTCGGTTTTTGGTGAGCCGGACCTGACCTTCGAGAAGCTCCCAGTCGATGATGCGGGGTTCATTCAGGTTCCCCTCGTCGGTACTGTGCGCGTAGCGGCACTGACCCCGGCTCAAGCTTCAACCCTGATCGCTTCCAAACTTGGCACCCGTTTCCTGCGCAATCCCGACGTCACGCTCAACGTGGTTGAACAGACCAATCAGGTGGTCACGGTAGAAGGCCAGGTCACTAAGGCGGGCTCCTATCCCGTCGATAGCCAGACGACTCTGCTCGGCGCGATCGCGCTGGCGCAGAGCCCCACACGGATCGCCAAGCTTAATGAAGTGGTGGTTTTCCGAACCATCAAGAACCAACGCATGGCAGCCCGTTTCGATCTTGGACGCATTCGTGCGGGCCGGGATCCCGATCCACAAATCCTTGGCGGCGATGTAGTTGTCGTCGGCTTTTCGCAGGTTAAGTCCGGTTATCAGGACTTCCTGCGGGCAGCGCCCATCTTCAACGTCTTCACTCGCTTCTAACCTCGGCGGTACCGTGCAGCAGATAACATCAGGCCCCGGCTCAGCCGACCTCGCCCTCGCCCCCGAGCAGCTTGCCACCAATAGCGGCTATGGCAGCTACGCGGACATAGATCCCTATGCGGACGGGAAGCCCTTGTTCGATATCAGGGAAATCATCGCGACCATCCGGGCAAACCTTATCGTCATCAGTGCGATCGTCGCAGCCTCGCTGGCCCTGGCCGTGATTGTCACGATGCTCCAGACGCTGCGCTACACGGCCCAGACAACGCTTCAGATCAACGACCAGTCTGCGCAGATCCTCGGCAAGCAGGATGATACACTGCAGGATCCGGTTGTTGCCGCATCCGACACCGAACGCTTCCTCCAGACGCAGGTCGATATTCTCAAAAGCCGCGCCCTCACCGAACGCGTAGCTCAACGGCTTCGCCTTGTAGGCAATGCCCGGTTCTACGACGCGATGGGTGTGCGCCAGCCGACGGGCGATCTTAGCCGGGCCGAGGTTAAAGACCTGACCATACGGACCATCGAGGCTGCGCGCGATGTCGATTTGCCGCGCAACACGCGCCTCGCGACAGTGAGCTTCGTGAGCACCCAGCCGGAGCTCGCCGCGCAGATTGCAAACGCCTTTGCCGCCGAATTCATCCAGACCAACCTGCAACGCCGCTTCGACAGCTCGGCCTATGCTCGCGAATTCATCTCGGGCCAGCTTGCGGAAGCGCGTGCCAAGCTCGAGCGCTCTGAGCGAGAGCTCAACGCATATGCACGAGACGCCGGGCTGATCCGCGACCGCGACGCATCGACGGGAGCTCAGAGTAGCCGTGTCGGCAGTTCGGTGACAACCACCAGCCTGCTCGAAGTTAACTCTACCGCCAACCAGGCACAGGCCAACCGCATCGCCATGGAAGGGCGCTGGACGCTGATCTCTCGAGGAAATCCGCTCGATTCGCCGGATGTGCTGGCCAACCCTGCGGTCTCCCAGCTTCTTGCCGAGCGTGCACGCAACATGTCCGAGCTTGAGAAGCAGCGAGCCAACCATCTTGAGGATTATCCGGCAGTTCAGCAGCTCAAGGCGCAGGTCGGCGTGATTGACGCACAGATCCAGAATGTTGCGCGCAGCATCCGTGCTTCGGTGAAGCAGCAGTATGACGCGGCCGTGGATGCCGAGAAAAGCTTGAAGCGCCAAGTCGCGGAGCTCAAGAGTTCTTCGCTGGCCGAGCAGGATCAACTCGTGCAGTACCGCTTGCTCGAACGCGAGGCTGATACCAACCGCACAGTCTACGAAGGTTTGCTGCAGCGCTACAAGGAGCTCAATGCAGCGGCCGGTATCAGCGCCAGCAACATTGCAATCATTGATACTGCTGTCGCGCCGATCCGGCCGAGCTCACCCAATTTGCTGCGCAATCTGTTGCTTGCTCTGGTGCTGGGTATCATTTCGTCCGCGATCGTGATCTACCTTCGCACGCTTCTCGATGACTCGGTCAAAGTGCCGGAGGACGTCGAAGGCAAACTGCAGTTGCCGCTTCTGGGCGTCATCCCGCTTGCGCAGGAGCTCGAAATCAATCTGGCGATGGAGGATCCAAAGTCGCCTATCAGCGAGGGCTACAACTCTCTGCGAAGCGCGCTGCTGTACTCCACTGCAGCCGGCTTGCCCAAGACCCTGCTGGTCACCAGCTCGCAGCCCTCGGAAGGCAAGTCCACCACCAGCCTTGCTATCGCCAAGGGTATCGCTCGCCTCGGGCGGAGCGTGGTCCTGCTCGATGTCGACTTGCGCAGACCCGCGCTGCATCGCACGATCCCAATGCTCAACGGCGAAAACGAGCTCGGTGTGACTAGCATTCTCACGGCACAGAGCACAGTCGAGGAAGCCCTGCGCGATACAGATGTTGATCACCTCAAGATCATCACATCCGGTCCGATTCCGCCAAGCCCCACAGAACTCATCAGCTCCAAGCGGATGACACAGCTGATCGAAGAACTGTCGGAAAAATTCGATCTTGTGCTGCTCGACAGCCCACCAGTCCTGGGTCTAGCCGACTCTCCGCTGATGGCCGCATTGGTCGATGGCGTGGTGATCGTCATCCAGTCCGACCGCAGCCGCCGCGGTTCGCTCAAGGCTTCATTGAGGCGCTTGCGCAGCATGCGCACCAACATCCTTGGTGCCGCACTGACTAAGTTTGATCCGAACGATGCCGGCAACCGCTACTCAGAGTACTACGGGTACAATTACTACCATTATAGCAACTCTGCGGCGAACTAGCCGATGCCCACGACTGCAAACTCCGGACTTCTCAGCCGTGTCCGTGCGTTTGCAGGGGGCTCGGGACTTGCTTTGCTTGCCGTGGCCGCGCTGCTCAGCGGTTCGGACCGGCAAAGCCGCGATTTTCCCAATTCCCCCAGTGTGGTGGGCTGGCCCTATGATACCGGGGCAGCGCGTGCGAAGGCCGCCATCGCGTTTGTGCGCAGCGGTCCGGCCAGCGCGATTGGATACGCACGCAGAGCCATCCTGTCGGACCCAATTTCAGCGCAGGCCGTGTCGATCCTGGGCAGGGCGGAGCTGTTTTCGCAGCACCAGCTCGAAGCCCGGAAGGCATTCCAGGTCTCGGGTCAATTGGGCTGGCGCGATGCCATGACCCAAATCTACTGGCTCGATCAAGCACTGCAGGATGAGAATTACAGGGTTGCTGCCGAACGCCTTGACGCGTTGCTGAGGCAAACGCCTGATGACGAGAACCGCGACCGCTTCCTCGCCGCCGTTGCCGCCACACCGGAGGGGCGCGCTGCACTCGCCGAGCGGCTGAAGCTGGCGCCGCCATGGGCGCTGCCGATGGCCTACGACTTGCGTGACCTCCCCACCGATGCGCTCCTTCAGCGCGTCGATCTTATGCGCAGGACGGGAAAGGGCGTTTGGGAATGCGCAGCATCCGAAGTGCTCGCCCAGAAGTTGATTACCCAGAACCTGCTTGATGATGCGCAGTCTGTATGGGCACTCAATTGCGGCTCTGCGGGGTCCCTGGTGTATGATGGCGGCTTCGAGAAGTTCGATATGCTGAAGCCAGCGACCGGCTTTGCATGGCAGATATCCGACCGGGGCGACGTCGAGATAGCAGTTCTAAAAAACGCAACGGGTGGGCAGAGCCTTAGTCTCTCCAACAGAAGTACTAGAACCTTACCCATCTTGAACCAGCTCGTAGTTTTAAAACCTGGCCGCTATCGCCTCGTTTGGCGCACTCCCGAAACTCCGCTGACGGAGGCACGCCAAATCCTTACATCACTGAATTGCACGTTTGATCTGAGCGACGCAGTTGAAGGCAATGCCGTCGCGGGAAAACAGAATACCTGGAGTCGCGATGTCATTGTCGATCGTCAATGCCCTGCGAGGCGACTCACTTTTTGGCTGCCCCCACGTGCGGAAGCTCATCTTGATAATGTCGAGCTTTTGACCGAATATTGAGATCAATAGCATTAAGAAACACTACTGCTGATGTTTGGGCCCGGGATTTGATGGTGCGGATTTGATGTGAAGCGGCGCGCTTCATTTGTCCAGCATTTGCAGATGAACTCGTATGGTGTGAGGCCCTTGAGCGTCTTGAGGCGCTTGGCGAAGTTATAGGCCGCGACGAAGTTTGCGAGATGCTCGCGCAACTGATCGTGGGTCTCGTAGTAGAAGCACTTGACGGTCGCGTCCTTGATGGTGCGGTTCATTCGTTCAACCTGCCCATTGGTCGTAAGACCGTATGTCCGCTGAGCGACTGAGGGCGACCCTACGCTCTGATGTCCGCTGTCAACGCTGCGGGCGTGCGCCAGCGACCGGCCCAGCCGGAGCCATTTGGATGATCGCACACAGGTGGAGGCAGGACCTGAAGGACGTCGGTGATCAAGCTCTGATGCGCGGGTTGGATACCGCATTACCGATTGAGCGTCTGGGGCTGTCCCTGTCTTACTACGGGCGTCGGACAATAGCCGGCCACAAAGCGTCTGTCGGGCGTTCCCCTGCCGTGACCCTGCCCCCGCCTGTGCGCGAGTGGGATAAGTCGATCAGACTGGCTGCACGACGGCTAGCGTCCGCGCTCGTGGTGTAATTTCCGGTGTAGGCGATGGTGTATTCCGGGG